>JAYVDN010000387.1:0-4405 GCA_043749385.1 Polaromonas sp. | reverse complement strand
CAGCAGGTGCCAGAGACCGCTTTCGGTGGGGATTTTCAGACCAATACCGATTATCTGGACCCCTTTGTGCGTGAGCAGTTTGGCAAGCCGGGCAACTTTGCCTTGTTCCCGCTGAACAATTACCACCACAGCACGCTCAATTATTTTGCTACGCAGCCCAACCCTGCGCCACCCTCGGCTGACAACTGGCTAGGCACCGATGGCAATGGGCGCGATGTGTTGGCACGGTTGTTGTACGGCTTTCGGGTGTCGATGTTGTTTGCCTTGGCGCTGACGGTGGTTGGAACGCTTTTGGGTATTCTGACGGGAGCGATGCAAGGCTACTTTGCGGGCAAGGTGGATTTGGCTTTCCAGCGCTTTATGGAGGTGTGGGGATCATTACCGGAGCTGTATTTACTCATCATTTTTGCGGCCGTGTTTGAACCTAGCATGCTGCTGCTGCTGGTGCTGCTGAGCGCCTTTGGCTGGATGGGTTTAAGCGACTATGTGCGTGCCGAGTTTTTGCGTAACCGCCAGATGGACTATGTGCGCGCCGCACGGGCCATGGGGCTGAGCCACTGGCAGATCATTCACCGCCATGTGCTGCCCAACAGCATGACCCCGGTGGTCACGTTTTTGCCATTCCGCATGAGCGGGGCCATTTTGGCTTTGACCTCGCTGGACTTCTTGGGCCTGGGGGTGCCGCCCGGCACGCCCTCGCTGGGCGAGATGTTGGCGCAGGGCAAAAACAATATTGATGCATGGTGGATATCGCTGTCTACTTTTGCGGTGCTAGTGGTTACGCTGCTGCTGCTGACGTTTATGGGTGATGCGCTGCGCGATGCACTTGATCCTCGGAAGGCAGACAAATGAAAGACGCTGTCTTGGGGAACCCTTCGACAAGCTCAGGGCGAACGGAGAGAGCCTTGCTCGACGTTCAAGACTTAAGTGTGTCCTTTGCGGGCAAAGAAGTGGTGCACGGGATCCAATTCACGATCAATGCGGGTGAGAAATTGGCGCTGGTGGGGGAATCTGGCTCAGGAAAATCCGTCACTGCTTTGGCGATCTTGCGCTTAGTGCAAAACGCAGAAATCAGCGGAAAGTGCTTATTCGACGGGCGTGACACGCTAGCCATGTCCGAGCATGAGCTGCGTGGCCTGCGCGGTGACGATATTGCGATGATCTTTCAGGAGCCGATGACGGCGCTCAACCCGCTGTACATCATTGGCGACCAGATTGCCGAGGTGCTGGAGACCAAGCAGGCGCTGAGTAAAAAGGCTGCGTGGGCACGGGTGCTGGAGCTGCTGGTAGAGACCGGCATACCCGAGCCAGAGCGCCGTGCGCAGAGCTACCCGCACCAGCTCTCGGGCGGGCAGCGCCAGCGCGCGATGATTGCCATGGCCCTGGCCTGCAAGCCGCGCCTGCTGCTGGCCGACGAGCCCACGACAGCGCTGGACGTGACGCTGCGCCAGCAGATTTTGGATTTGCTGGGCGAGCTGCAAAAAAGCCACCAAATGGCGGTGCTGCTGATCACGCACGACCTCAACATGGTGCGCAAGTTTGCCGACCGCATTGCGGTGATGGAGAACGGCTACATCGTCGAGCATGGCACGGTGGCGCAGGTGTTTGCCAATCCGCAGCATGCCTACACGCAAAAGCTGCTGGCCAGCAAGCCGGTGCGTGATGTGATCGAGACTCCCGTTCGGACTGAGCCTGTCGAAGTCTTGGTAAACCCTTCGACAAGCTCAGGGCGGACGGAGGTTGGCGTAGTCGAAAAAAATATGGGTACAGGCGAACCCTCTGTTGGCACAGTCCAAACGGATACGGTACTGGCTGCGAACAATCTGCGCGTGGGCTACGCTATCCCCCAACCCGGTTTCAAAGGCTGGTTCAGTAAAGGCGAGTTTGTGGCGGTCAAGCAAGCCAGCTTTGATTTGGCGGCCGGCCAAACGCTGGGCGTGATTGGCGAGTCGGGCTCGGGCAAGTCCACACTGGCCTTGGCGATGCTGGGTTTGACCAAAGCCTCTGGAGAGGTGTTTTACAAAGCGTTTTACAAGACAAATGAGCCTCTAGCCCAACAGAATATCGCGGGAGCAGCTATGAAAGATATAGCGACCGTAGACTACGCTGCAGGCCTGCGCAAAAGCGTACAGGTGGTATTTCAAGACCCGTTTTCATCGCTGTCGCCACGCATGACGGTGGAAGAGATTGTGGGCGAGGGCTTGCGTGTGCATGCGCCGCAGCTGAGCATCGCGCAGCGGCAAGAGCGCGTGTTGGCCACGTTGAGCGAGGTGGGTTTGGGCCAAGCGCAGTTTCCCAATCTGTTGCAACGCTACCCGCATGAGTTCTCGGGCGGCCAGCGCCAGCGCATTGCCATTGCCCGGGCACTCATCATCGAGCCGCAGATTTTGGTGCTGGACGAGCCCACCAGCGCACTGGATGTGACGATCCAAAAACAAGTGCTCACGCTCTTGCAGCGCCTGCAAAAATCCCATGGTCTGAGCTACCTGCTCATCACCCACGACGTAGACGTGATCCGCGCCATGGCGCACGAGGTGATGGTGATGAAGGATGGCGACATTGTGGAGCAGGGCAGCGTGCACGCCGTGCTGGATGCGCCGCAGCATCCGTACACCCAGCGCTTGGTTGCCGCGGCCAGCTAGCGCCTTGTGCCACGATATACCAAGTGCTAGGTGCCAGACCGTCTGCCGCCTATAAATTCTGGAACGCGGATTCCCTTAAATGCGGCATCAGGGCCCGCACGTAGTTGATGGGTGAATGGTCAGCCAGTTCGCGTGATTCGGCAGCGTCTTTGACCCATTTGGTATCTTCCGGATAAGCCAAGTGCGCCGCTTTGCGGTCCAGGTCTATCGCCTCGCTTGCGGGGCTTGTGCGGTGCAGTTCGCCCTCCGAGTCAATATAGAGCAAAGCGCCTGCATGCACGTACTCAAGCCGCTGCGGGGGCAGGGCGCACATGATATCGCAGCAGTTGACGTAGCGGTCTATGTGCATACCGTCGATTGTTTGAACAAAGTCTGCATCGCCGACCGCTGGTGAACCGATGGTGACCAGGCGCGCCATGGGCGACTGTACCCGACTGGCCGCCAGCGTGGCCAGCGCTGCCCCCATACCGTGCCCGGTAAATACACAATCGTCAAGCCGACTGCCGATGCTGTGCGTCAACCGCTCCCACATACCGCCTAAAATTTGCATGCAGCCATGGTGCGCATGCCCGCCCACAAACCAGGGTGCGGTGGCTGCGTGTTTATCCGTGGCAAACTCGATCAAGTTGGGCTCCAATGTACTGAACACCAGCACCAGCTTGCCCACCATCTTCAGTCGCAACGCAACGGCCTGCGCTCCCTGGGTGTGAAAATCATCCACCCACTCGAAACCGCCAATCTTCAACTCGGTAAGCAGTCGGGCCTGTTGTTTCAGATCATACTGAAACGGTGTGTAGGCCAGACGGCAGAGCTCAGCACACACCCAATCGTGCACATGCGGCACGGCGTTTTCAAACACGGTAGGTGCCAAATAAGGTTGGTACAAGCTGCTGCGTTGTGCGTCGTAGTCCATGTAGCCTCCTTGGTGTACGCCCTATTGACGCGCGTACTGTCGCAGAGATGCTACTCTTTAAAGCTGCCGGCTACAACCTCCCACAGCCGATCGGGGTCCAGGTACTTCTTCAGCGCAGCATTGACGGCGGCGGTATCCAAGGCCTCATAGGCTTTGTCAAAGCGTGTGGCGTAGTCCAATGGCTTGTCGTAGCGCAGATTATTGGCAACGCCAGCTACCGTATTGGCCGGTTGGGCCCGCAGTTCAGCGCGGCGGGCGACGATGGCGGATTTGGCAAACCCCACCTCCAAGCCGCTAAAGCCTTGCTCGCGCTTTTCAAGCAATACCTCGCGGATGGTGGCGCGCAACTTGGCGGCATTTTGCGGGGCAAAGCTGGCGCTGATGTCGATAGACGCAGCATAGCCTTCGATAGGTGCATTCAGGTTGGACGATACCCCGTAACTCAGGCCCTCTTTCTCCCGCACGCGTTGCCACAAGCCCTGGCGGCTGAGGATTTGCACCCCCAGGTACAAGGCGGGAAACTCGGGATCAGCCTCATTCATGGCCACGGCTATGCGGCCCAGGTAGCTGGCATTGGCTTTGTCGGCCAGGGTCACGGTGGTGGATTTATCGGCTTGCGGTGCTGCATGCTCTGCCACCCATGGCGCGTGTTTTTCTTTGCTGGCCCATTCGCCCCACAGGGTTTGCAATTGCGCTTGTACCGGGCCCAGGGCGATGGGGCCCACCAGCACCAGCTCGCCTACCTGGGCGGAGCCAAAACGCCGCCAGTAGGCACGCAGGGCGTCAGCGCTGGCTTGGCGGATCAATGCTTCGCTTTGGGCGTGCTCACGCACCTCTCGCGGGTCACCGT
>JAYVDN010000386.1:0-1582 GCA_043749385.1 Polaromonas sp. | reverse complement strand
GCCTACATTCGCGGCGCGGCTATGCAGGCCAAGTTTGCTGGGGTGAATATTCCGATAGGCGGTTTTATCGACGCAGCCACCGCCAGAGGATGGACATGCATACCCTCCTTGTGGGCAGGTGCTGCGCCCTCCAGCTACGTCACCACCGAGGCCTTCGAGCGTATTGCCAACGAGATCTGTGACGATGTGCGTGCCGCACGCAAGACCGGGCTGGACGCGGTGTACCTTGACCTGCACGGCGCGGCAGTGGCCCAGCAGGTTGACGACACCGAGGGCGAGCTGATCGCGCGCATCCGCGCCATCGTGGGCGATGCCCTGCCCATCGTAGTGAGCTTGGACTTGCATGCCAATGTGACTATGCGCATGCTGGAGTTGGCCGACGCGATGGTCAGCTACCGCACCTACCCGCATATTGACATGGCTAAAACTGGCGCGTTGGCAGCGGACCTGCTGGCGCGGCGCATCGCACGCGGCAGCAAAGAGCCGATGCATGCCATGCGCGTGCCCTACCTCATCCCGCTCAACGCGCAAAGCACCTGGATGCAACCGGCCAAGGGTGTGTACGACCAACTGGCTGCGCTGGACGAAGAGCACGGCACCGTGCTGAGTTTTTGCATGGGCTTTCCGGCGGCAGACTTTGACGAATGCGCGCCCATGGTGTGGGGCTATGGTGCAAACACCGAACCAGCGCAGCAAGCAGTCAAGGCTCTTTACGCCAGCGCCGTGCCCTCCCAGCAATGGAACCCTGGCGTGCTGGACGCGCCCTTGGCAGTGCAGCGCGCAGTGGAGCAGGCAGCGCGGTCGCATACGCCGGTGGTGATAGCCGATACCCAAGACAACCCTGGCGCGGGTGGCGACAGCAACACGACCGGCATGCTGCACGAGCTGCTGCGCCAGGGCGTGGGCAAGCGCTTTCCACGCCAAGTGGCGCTAGGCTTGGTGTTTGACCCCGAAGCCGCGCTGCTAGCCACACAAATTATGCAAAATAGGCCAATAGCCAAGGAGAATGTTGTGCTGGGAGCTACTGATAATATAGCGACTGCATTGCACTTATCGTTAGGCAAAGCCGTGCCCACCTTCACCGGCCAGCCTAGCGACCCACCCTTGCAAGCTGACTTTAAGGTGCTGGCCGTGAGCGACGGCAGTTGCACGCTCACCGGGCCAATGATGACCGGCGTGACCGTGCATCTGGGCCCTACGGTGTGTCTGGAGGTTGAGGGCATTTTGATCGTGGTGACCAGCGGCAAAAAGCAAATGCTGGATCGCCAGCTGTTCCGCATGGTGGGCATCGAACCCGAGGCGATGAAGATCATCGTGGTGAAAAGCTCCAACCATTTCCGCGCTGACTTCACGCCCATCGTGGCGAACGCCGCCACAGACATCATCGTCGCCAAAGCCGCTGGCCCGATGGCCGCTGACCCAGCGGATTTGCCTTGGAAAAAGCTGGTCGTGTCGGCGGGGTTGCCAGCTAGTTGAAGGATGTGTTAGTTTGCTTTGTAGAGTGATCGGCGCAGGGCGAAAGCGGACTTGGCCGAAACGCAGAGGTCGCAAAGATTACGCAGAGGTCGCAAAAGAAAATCAA
>JAYVDN010000385.1:0-3914 GCA_043749385.1 Polaromonas sp. | reverse complement strand
CGCATACCTTCCATGCAGACCAAATCGTTGCAGCAGCCCAAGCAGGCAAACATGTGTTTTGCGAAAAACCGCTGTGCATGACTTTGGCCGACGCGCAGCGCGCCATTGCCAGCTGCGAGCAGCACGGCAGGCTGATTGGCATCGGCCACGAGCGCCGCTTTGAACCCGCTGTGCTGCAACTGCGCGCCGACATTGCGGCGGGCAAGCTGGGCACGGTATTGCAGATAGAGGGCAACTTTAGCCAAGACAAATTCTTTGCCTTGCCCAAAGACAACTGGCGCTTGTCCAATCAGCACGCCCCGGTCGGCCCGCTGACTGCCACCGGCATCCACTTGGTCGATTTAGCCATCGCCATCCTCGGCCCCGCCCAGGCCGTGTGGGCGCGCCTGGCTACCCGAGGCTCAGACTTTGAAAATGGCGACACCCTTGGGCTGATGCTGGCCTTCCCCGGCGGTGCCAATGCCTTGATCAGCGCTATTTTGGCTACGCCATTTGAAGGCCGCTTCACCGTCTATGGATCCAAAGGCTGGGTAGAAATCCGCGACCGCACCCACCCCGAGAAACCCACGGGCTGGGACATCACCACCGTGCTGCGCGACCAGGCGCCGCAAACCCATTTTGTGCCACCGCATGCTTCGGTACTGGCCAACCTGGAAGCCTTTGCCCAGGCCATTCGCGGTGTTGCGCCCTACCCTGTGAGCAAGCGCGAAATGCTGGCTAACGTGGCGGCGCTGGAGGCCATCATGACCTCAGTGAAAACGCAATCTATTGAAAAGATTGCTGCACAGTAGCAACTGTGCTGGCGCTCAGCTTTGCAGCGCCATAAACTCCATCAGCGTGCGATTAAAAAACTCGGGTTGCTCGATGTTGGCAATATGCGCCGCGTCTTTGATGAGCACAAACTGCGAGTTGGGCAGATTGGCGTGGATCTGGCGGGCGCGAAAGCCTGCGGTAAACCAGCGGTCCAAGGTGCTCTCTAGCAGCGCAGGCATGCCCTGGGCCTGCGCCATGGCAATGCGCTCGCCCCACATCGCGTCTGCGTTGGGTGCACGTCGCCCGCCAACTGCGCCATGGTGTAGGGGCCAGAGGGGGCCGAAGTTTTGCCATGGCCGCGTGCGTCGTAGCGCAGCACGCGGTAGTTGGCTGACAGCAAAGCGGCTTGCTCGTCCCACATGGACACATCGCAGCCCAGCGAATGCGCCAGCGTGATCCAAGGGCCCTCGCCTTCGATGGTGTAGTGAATGTCGATGTCGCCGGTGCGGGTGCTTGCAGAGGTTTTCATGGCAATCAGTTTGTCAAATTTTTCGGGGGCTGCTGGTGACCGGCTCAGCGCCTATGGGGCCTAAACGCTGGCGCACCTCGGGCATATCCGGCATGCGCTGCACCCTCGTCACAGCGATGGCAATGGCGTAGGGCGGTGAGCGTGATACAAGCCTTTGAAAACAGTCTCGCACGGCCCGTAGCGCGGACCGGCCCCCTCGGAACCACACAAGGCGCTTATTTTTTGGCTTTGCGCTTACCTGCCTTGGCCTTACCCACCACTTCCAGCTTGGCTTGAATCACACCAGAGTGCGTCATTTTGATTTTGCGTGCCGCAGCAGTGGTCAGGTCGCCCATGCGGTCTTCCGCCGTCGGGCCACGGTCGTTCACACGCACCACCACGCTACGCTTGTTGGCCAGGTTGGTCACTTTCACCAAGGTGCCAAACGGTAGGGTTTTGTGCGCCATGGTCATCGCGCCTGCGTTAAAACGCTCGCCACTGGCGGTTTTGCGACCATTGAATTTGCGGCCGTAATGGGCTACTTTGCCTTCGGAGACTTTGTCGCCTGCGCCTGCGGCTTGGGGAGCACTGGCAGGAGCAGCTTTGGCTGCGCTGGCAGCTGGGGCTTTGGCAGCGTCTGCGGCGCCTTGAGCGGCACCCTTGGCAGCATCAGCGGCTGCGGCTTTGGCGGCATCGGCTGCAGTGGCAGGTGCTGGCTGCGTTTGGGCAGTGGCAACGGATGAGACAGAGAAAACAAGCGCAGCAACACCGGCTACCAGAAAACGAAATGACATGAAAAGCTCCATTAGATGAGTATGACCTTGCGCAAAGAAGTTGCTTGGGGCGGCACAATTCTACACTGCACGCCCTGCCTGCATTTGAAGACTGGGGGGCAGAAAACACCCCTGTTTACAGATATTCATCGCGCTGTAGACCAATAGAATATCGCGGGAGAAGCTATGCAATATATAGCGTCTGCTGGTCGTCAGGTGGGCTACAGGTTGCACGGTTGACGGCGCGTTGGCAACCTACAAGGGCTTGAGTTCAGGCTGCGCACCGTCTGGCAGCGGGTACTGGTCTACGTTCAGGCACATGCTTACCAAGGTGTAGTAGCTCATCGTACCCATCACGTCCACCACGCCGCGCTCGCCGTAGTGGCTGACCAGGGCTGCGTGCGTGGCATCGCTTACTTGCTTGTTTTGCAGCAGCTCGTGCACAAAGCAGTGCACTGCGGCAACGTTGCTGGGCAAGGCCGCCAAATTACCCGGAGTGTGGCCAGCGGCTACAGCGTCCACCACGGCGGCATCCAAACCCGCATCCAAAGCAATGCGCTTGTGCGCCCACCAGACAAACTGGCTAGTCCAAAACCGCGCCACCAGCAGGATCACCAGCTCATTCAAGGCCAGAGGCAGCGAGGAGTGAAACCGTGTGTGCTCACCAAACTGCTGCGCCAGATTGCCCAAAGCCGGGCTGCGCATGAGCACGTTGTAGGGGCCTTGCATAGAGGCGCGTTTGCCTGCCATCACGCTCTCGGCCATGGCCAACTGCTCCGGGTTCATGGTGTCCCATGTGAGGGGCGCGAAGCGGTGGCCGCGAATATGCAGAGGGGGACGGTGGGTGGTTGAAGTCATCGTGGGGTAGTGAATATCAGACCGGCTTGTCGCCTTGCAGCGTAATGCGGTGCATCACGCGGCGATGTCCATGGTAGTCGTTCACGGGATTGTGTTGGGTGCAACGGTTGTCCCAAAAGGCCATGGAGTTGGCCTGCCATGCAAAGCGGCAGGTGAACTCCGGTTTGACTTGGTGGGCAAACAAAAATTGCAAGATCGGCGCGCTTTCGGCCTCCGTCATGCCGTCAATGCCTGCGGTGTGCGCCACGTTCACGTACAAGGCTTTGCGCCCAGTCTCGGAGTGGGTGCGCACGATGGGGTGCAGGGCTTGGTAGGTTTTGGGGGCTTCGGTATTGCCGTCCGATTTGATGCGGTCCTCCCGGGTTTTGGAGACATCGGCTTTGGCCGAGCTGCTGATGCCCTTCAAACCTGCGAGCAGTTTATGCATGGTGCCAGACAGCGCCTCGTAGGCTAAATACTGGTTGGCAAACAGCGTGTCGCCCCCATACGGCGGCACCTCGCGCGACAGTAGCATCGAGCCCATGGGCGGCACATCCAGATAGGTGGTGTCTGAATGCCAAATGCCGCCGAAGTTGACTGTTTCGTGTTCCAGCTTTTTCACTTCAATGATGTGCGGGAAGCCCGCTATGCCTTTGACAAACGGGTATTCAATCGGCTCGCCCATGGCTTTGGCAAAGACCAAAAACTGCGCTGGTGTGAGGTTTTGCTGGCGCAGAAAGATGACTTGATGCTCCAAAAACACTTTGCGAATGTCGGCGGCCAACGCGGTTGGTACGCCCGCCGACAAATCAATACCTGAAATTTCGGCGCCCAATGCGCCTGCGATTTTTTTAACTTGCATAGTGGCTACGCTTGCGATCAATCTGCGGTAGCGCCGGAGCTCCTCACCACGTCTGCCCATTTTTTAATGTCGGCATGCAAGATGGCGGCAAACTCTTCGGGCTTGGTGTCATACGGTTCAGCACCCAGTGCGGCAAATTTGTCCAAGGTGTCTTTGTCTTCCAAAATTTTCTTGATGTCTG
>JAYVDN010000384.1:0-3886 GCA_043749385.1 Polaromonas sp. | reverse complement strand
GGATTTTATTGAGCGCTATCAACTGTTTGGTTGTGGCATTGGTTATGTAGACAACCACTTGCTGGCGGCTGTCACGTTGCGATCTGGCTGCAAGCTATGGAGCAGCGATAAGCGCTTGATGCTGGCTGCGCAGCGCCTGGGTATCGCGTGGGATGCTATAGCGCACTAGACTAGACTGAAGCCAGATTTATGACACACCATATCGCTTTTTACAAATTTGTCGCCTTGTCCGATGTGGACGCAGTAGTCACGCGCCTGCGGGAGCTGACTGCGCCTTTGCTGGGCAGTATTTTGGTGGCCACTGAGGGCATCAATGGCATGCTGGCGGGCACGCCGGCTCAGTTGGATACGTTCGAGCTGGCCTTGCAAAACGACGCGGCTTTCCATGCCTGCCTCCAAGGCACGGTATTCAAGCGCACGCAGTGCGAAACACCGCCCTTTAAACGCATGAAGGTGCACGCCAAGCCCGAGATTGTGCCATTGGGTATTGCAGGTGTAGATGCAGCCGGGCGCACGGCGGACATTGAGCGCACCAATGTCAGCCCGCAAGCCTGGCGAGCGCTGATCAAGCAACCCGATGTAGTGCTGCTGGACAACCGCAACAGTTTTGAATTTCGCCTGGGCAAGTTTGAAGGTGCCATTGACCCCGGGGTGGTGAATTTTCGAGACTTTCCAGAGTACGTGAAGGCGCACGCTGCGCAGTGGAAAGCGGAGCACAAAAAAGTAGCGATGTACTGCACGGGTGGTATCCGCTGCGAAAAAAGCAGTGTGTGGATGCAAGACCTGGGGCTGGATGTGTACCAGCTGGAAGGCGGCATTTTGAACTACTTCAAAGAAATGCCTGATGCCGAGAAAGACTGGCAGGGTGAATGCTTTGTGTTTGACAACCGCGTGGCGCTGGACACCCATTTGATAGAGACCCCCACCACGGTAGAAGACGTGTACGAGCGCGAGCCCGATGGCGCATGGCGGCTGGCGCGTGCCAAGCAGCTTGACGGCGGTACATAAGCCCGCGCCGCCCATGGCTAACTTGCCCACCGTAGACGGTGTCAGCCCGAGTGTGATGACCTTGCCCGTGTTCCTGGCGGGCCATACGCCCTCTAGCTTGCTCTCATTTTTAGAGCATTCTGCGCACATTCCAGCAGACCAGTCTTGGCTTGAGCGCATGCAAAACTCGCTCGTTCTGAGCGAAGCAGGCTTGCCGTTGCGGCCACACACACCCTATGTGGCCGGGCAGCGCGTGTACTACTACCGCCATGTGGTCAACGAGCCGCATGTGCCGTTTACCGAAAGTATCATTTACCAAGACGCGCATTTACTGGTGGCCGACAAGCCGCACTTTTTGCCGGTTGCGCCTACGGGCCGCTACGTGCAAGAGACGCTGCTGGTGCGTTTAAAGAAGCGCACCGGTCTGCATGATTTGGTGCCCATCCACCGGATTGACCGCGATACAGCAGGCTTGGTATTGTTCAGCGTGCGGCCTGCTTCGCGTGATGCGTATGCTGCACTTTTCAGGCAACGCAGTGTAGGTAAGTGCTACGAAGCGATAGCACCGTTTCGTGCAGACCTGTGCCTGCCTTCGGTGCACCGCAGCCGCATGGTTCCCGCCGCTTCGTTCATGCAAATGCAGGAAGTGGCAGGCGAGCCTAATACCGAGACGCACATCGAGTTGCTAGAGCAGCGCGGCGCCTTGGCGCGCTACCGCCTGCGCCCTGTCACGGGCAAACGCCACCAACTGCGGGTGCATATGCTGTCGCTGGGCCTGCCCATTTGTGGTGATGCCATCTACCCCACGCTCACGCCCGAGCCGCAACTGCATGCGCTGGACTACAGCCATCCGCTCCAGCTGTTGGCGCAGGGTATTACATTTGCAGACCCCATAACAGGGCAAACGCACGCTTTGAGCAGTTTGCAGCATTTGGCGCTGCAATAGCTGGGCACAAGGGGTTGCAAACCGTAGCAACAAAAATCGCCCATGAGGGCTAAATTGCCAGCATGCGACACAAAAAATTTGTCCACCTGCGCAAGTTCGGTATGACTGAGGCGCAGTGGAATGACCAAGACTTTCCCTTGTTCCAGCGCTTGGTTGTGCCGGTGCTGTTGCTGCTGTGCGTGCTGGTGGTGGGACTGTAAAGCACGCTTCCAGGCGGGAACGCCCCGCTGCGTGCGCAGCTACTGACATTTGCTTGCAAGCATTGCATTTGGCGGTAGGCATGGCTGGCAATGGGTGGCTACAGTGCATGCTATGAAACACTATCGAAGATGGCTGCTGGTCAGCACTTGCTTTTTTACCTTTGCCGCCTTGGTGGCCTCGGGCATGGTGGCCTGTGGCGGCGGTGCCGATGCCCCGGCGGCGACTAGCCAAAGCAATGCGGTAGCGGGTGAAACCCCTACCGTGCCGGTAAGTCCCAATGCCACGACGACGATCACGACCACGACCACGGCCACGGCCACGGCCACCGCTACGGCTACGTCAAACACGACACCCGTAGGCACCGGCACCAGCCCAAGCACGTCGACAACAACAGCAACAACAACAGGCACTGTTTCGCCCACGACGACCGCTTTCCCGCTCAAAGTCACAGAACTGAATACCGCGCTGACCAATCCTTGGAGTCTCGCCTTCTTGCCCGGCGGCAACGTGCTGGTGACCGAGCGGGCGGGCAGCTTGCGTATAGTAGGCAGTAGCGGCACTTTGTCAGCCGCCATCTCTGGCGTACCCTCAGTCAACAGCGCAGGGCAGGGCGGCCTGCTCGATGTGGTGCTAGACCCCGCCTACGCCAGCAACCAGCGCATCTACTTCAGTTTCTCTGAAAACGATGCTGCCAATGCATCGATTAACAGCACAGCCGTGGCCCGGGCGAAACTGGACACCGCTGGGCTGCGCTTGACCGAACTGCAAGTGATCTACCGCCAAGGTCCCAAGGTGGCCAGCGTGGGGCATTACGGATCGCGCTTGGTGTTTGATAAAAACGGCTACCTGTTCGTCACTATGGGTGACCGGCAAAACGACGACCAGCGCGGCTTTGCGCAAGACCTTACCCGGGGTAACGGCAAGGTGGTGCGCATCACCACCGATGGGGCACCCGCACCTGGCAACCCTACGTTTGCAGGCATGGCAGGGGCGCAGGCCGCTATCTGGAGCTACGGCCACCGCAACCCCCAAGGCGCCGCCTTGCACCCCACAACAGGCCAGCTCTGGGTGAACGAGCATGGGGCGCAAGGGGGTGACGAGCTGAACCTGGTTTTGGCGGGTAACAACTACGGCTGGCCCAAAGCCAGCTATTCGCAAGAATACGGCACCACCACGCCCGTTGGCCCGGCCACACTGCCAGGTGTCACGCCGCCGGTGAGCTACTGGATCACCCGTGACGGCAGTGCCTTCACTGGTGGTGCCCAATCGTCTATTGCCCCCAGCGGCATGGCGATTTACGTGGGTGATAAATTCCCGGAGTACCGGGGTAATGTGTTCTTGGGGGCACTGGCTGGCACAGCGCTGTGGCGCGTGGTGCTGGGCGGCTCCGACGGAACCACCGAGGTATCGCGCGAACGCCTGCTGGCCTCGCGTAACGAGCGCATCCGCGATGTGCGCGTAGGGCCCGATGGCTGGATTTATTTGTTGACCGATGGGGCGCCGGGCAAGCTGCTGCGCGTGTCCAGGTAAAGCGTGCCTGCGGGCGGCCCGGGCCGCTAAAGTTGGGCCGCTTGCGATTTGTGCCTGCGTTATCCTGCAAAATATGGCCAGGCGGCATGGCAGCATGCGTGCTACAGCCACCACATGCATGGAGACACCCTTGGCCACCAAAGAGCAGATCACAGAGTTTTTAGCGCACGCTTTTCCGCAAAGCAAATGCACCATTGAAGAGGTAGGCAAACTGTCCGCCAG
>JAYVDN010000383.1:0-7370 GCA_043749385.1 Polaromonas sp. | reverse complement strand
TAGATTCGTAGCCTCATAGATGGTTCTTCCCAACGTGACTTCCTTCAACGTCCGAAAGTTTTTTATTTGAATACCTTCAAGAATTGCCATATCAATTTCTTTCTAAATTATTTTCCCAACGCCTTCAAAGCCAACTTAATCCCCTCACTCACCCCCACATCCTGCGGCAGCGCTTTGAGCGCCAGCGCCGCATCGCGGTCGCTGTAGCCTAGGGCGATCAGGGCTTGCAGGATGTCGGCTTGGTTGTCGTGGGTAATCGTAGCGTGGATACCCAGGTCGGCACCGAGTTTGCCTTTGAGTTCCAGCATCAGGCGTTCCGCCGTCTTTTTGCCGATGCCGGGGATTTTGGTGAGGCGGTTGGGGTCTTGCAGGGTGACGGCTTGGGACAGTTCGGCTACGCTCATGCCGCTCAGGACGCCCAGCGCCATTTTGGGGCCGATGCCGGAGATTTTGATGAGCTGGCGGAAGGTGCTGCGCTCTTGCGGCGTGCCAAAGCCGTACAAAATTTGCGCGTCTTCGCGCACAATGAATTGGGTGAGCAGGCTGATGCGCTCGCCCAGGCCGGGCAGGTTGTAGAAGGTGCTCATGGGCACTTGCACTTCATAGCCTACGCCGCCGCAGTCAAGGATGACTTCGGGGGGATTTTTCTCGGCCAAGGTGCCGGTTAATTTGCCAATCATGGGGTGGGTGCCTGGTTTGTGGCGCAACTGGGGCGCTTTTGGGACTATATTGGGACTATTATTGAAGCATTCTATGATCCTTCGCCACTTATTTTCCCCCAGCAATAACACCCGCATCAGCCACCTGTGCGGGCCTACCGACGAGAACCTGCGCCGTATTGAACACGCACTGGGGGTGAAGATTGCGCATCGTTACGAGCAGTTCAAGGTGGATGGCCCCAAGGCCGCTGCCACGCGTGGCATGGAGCTGCTGCAAGCCCTGTACGAGATGGCCGCGCGGCCGATTCCGCTGGACACTTTGCAGCTCATGCTCTCGGGCGACCCGCGCATGGGCCTGGGTGCGGACGGCGAGGCCGCCCTGCAAACCCGCCGCGCCGACCTGCGCGCGCGTTCGCCTAACCAGGCCACCTACTTGGACAATATTGCCAAACACGACATCACTTTCGGCATTGGCCCGGCAGGCACTGGCAAAACCTATTTGGCGGTGGCCAGCGCGGTGGATGCGCTGGAGCGCAGCAGCGTGCAGCGCATTGTGCTGACGCGACCGGCAGTAGAGGCGGGCGAGCGGCTGGGCTTTTTGCCCGGCGACATGGCGCAGAAAGTAGACCCGTATTTGCGCCCCCTGTACGACGCGCTGTACGAGCTGATGGGCGTGGACAAAGTGCTCAAGGCGTTTGAGCGCAGCCAGATTGAGATAGCTCCGCTGGCTTTTATGCGTGGGCGCACGCTGAACCACAGCTTTGTGATTTTGGACGAAGCGCAAAACACCACGCCCGAGCAGATGAAGATGTTTCTTACCCGCATTGGCTTTGCCAGCAAGGCCGTGGTGACCGGCGATGTGAGCCAGATTGATTTGCCGCACGGCCAGATGAGCGGGCTGATAGAAGCCGACATGGTGCTCAAACGCGTGGAAGGCATTGCGCACACCCGCTTTAACAGTGGCGACGTAGTGCGCCACCCGCTGGTGGCGCGCATTGTGGATGCGTATGATGCGGCGAAGAAGTGAAAATGTGGGACGCAGATGTATCGCTAAAAGCGCAAAAAGAACGCGAAAAACGCTAAAGAATTCAATGAGAAAATAAATTGAAAACTTCTTCTTTGGCGCTTTTTGCGTATTTTTTGCGCTTTTAGCGTTACCCATTCTTTATCAATACGCTACATATATGGTAGCTGCTTACGCAATATTTTAATGGGCTAGAGCCTTATTTTATGATTAAAACACCAATAAGAACGACCGTGGGCGTGCAGTTTGGCAGCTTGCCCAGCGCCGCTGCGCTGCGCAAGCTGCTTGCGCGCGCCCGCGTGCAAGCCTGGGTGCTGCATGCCCTGAAAAGCCCCGGCGAGATTACCGTGCGCATCGAGAGCGAGGCCGAAGCCCAGCGCCTGAACATGCTGTACCGCCGTAAAAACTACCCCACCAATGTGCTGACTTTTGACTACGCACAAGAGCCGGTAGTGATGGCCGATCTGGTTCTGTGCGCAGAAGTGGTGGCGCGCGAGGCCGCTGAGCAAGGCAAAAGCCTGGAGGCCCATTACGCCCACCTTATCGTGCATGGCACCTTGCATGCACAGGGCTATGACCATGAAGGTAGCCAGAAAGATGCGTTTGAAATGGAAGCGCTGGAGATCTTGCTGCTGGGCGCGCTGGGCTACGCCAACCCGTATTAACGCCAGCGCCAGCCTTCGCCCGCCCTCACGCCCTCCGTTAGCGCCACGCTTAAATCTCGCTCACCGCCATGGCCCGCCCGCAGTCCGCCGATCACCACCTCAAGCGCGATGAGATTCTGGACGCGGCCGCCCAGTGCTTTGCCGACCAGAGCTACACCGCTGCCAGCATGGCCACGGTGGCGGCCAAGGTGGGTGCCAGCAAGGCGCGCATTTACCACTACTACGACAGCAAAGAGGCCTTGCTGTTTGACCTGCTGGACCGCTACACCCAGCGCTTGCTGGCCGTGGTAGGCGAGACCGAGGCCCATGCGCAGCGCAAAAAGCTCGACGACCGCGCCGCCCTGCACCAGCTGGTGCGCAACTTTTTGCAAGAGTACGAAAGCTCAGCCACGCGCCATGCAGCGCTGCTGAACGACACGAAATTTCTAAGCGATGTGCCCGACGCCGCTGTGGGCATGTCCCAGCGCGGCCTCATTGTGCAACGCCAGCGCGACATCGTCAGCGCCTTCACCCGCTTTCTGCGCCGGGCCTACCCGCAGCGTTTGACGGATGCCAACCAAACCGCGTTGACGATGATGCTGTTTGGCATGATCAACTGGACCTTCACGTGGCTGCGCCCCGATGGCCCCATGCGCTACAGCGAGTTTGCCGAAGAGGTGATCGCCACCCTGGAGCACGGGTTGCAGTAACTGCTACGGAGTGGGAGTTTGCACTGCCAAAGTCCGCCCAGCGCACTCGGGCAGGCCATTTTCATCAAACCGGGCACTACTTATTTTATAGCTGCTCCCGCGATATTCTATTGGCCTGCAGCCCGATAAGTATGTAAAAAGAGGCTCAATAATCAGCGAATATGGTGTTCTCAGCCGATTTTCGAGCCCCAGTGGGCCTCCAAACGCTCCAAAACCCGTATTTTTTGCCTGTTTTTTAGGTGCTAATCGGCCTGCAGGCCAATAGAATATCGCGGGAGCAGCTACGTAATACATAGCAGTTATTTTCTCGTTGGGGGCTAGCAGCCGGCGTTTTGGCAGCCCTAAAGGCGGCGAAGCGGGCCAGACGCTGTCCGCAAGCCAATGTGTACCGTTGTCCGGTGTACCTCGCCTGTGCATTCAGTCGTCGCTGCGACTGCCCGCTCTATCCCTTTGGCATAAAATTTCCAGCCCACCACCAGCGCCTTGCGCACACCGCTTACTTCAAGGAAATGCCCATGTTTATCACCCCCAGTTTTCGCCTGGATAGCCGCAACGCCTTGGTCACTGGCGGTAGCAAAGGCCTCGGCCTGGCGGCTGCTTGCGCGCTGGCACAGGCCGGAGCGCAGGTGCTGGTGGTGGCGCGCAATGCTGCTGAACTGGTAGCTGCTTGCGCAAGTATTGACGGCGCTTGCGGCAACAAAGACTTGAAAAGTAGCTACGCTGTGTTGAATGTGCAAGACAGCGCAGCGGTTGACGCGTTGTTTGCCCAGCACGGCCCGTTTGACGTGGTGGTGAACAACGCAGGCACCAGCCGCCCCAAGCTGCTGGCCGAGGCCAGCAACGACGACTTGGACGTGATTTTGGACCTGAACATCAAGGCCGCTTTCTACGTAGCCCGCGCGGCGGCGCGCAGCATGCTGGCTGCGGTAGCGCAGGGCAAAAGGGGCGGCAGCATCATCAACATGTCTTCGCAGATGGGGCATATCGGCGCGGCCAAGCGCACGGCCTACTGCGCCAGCAAGCATGCTATCGAGGGCATGAGCAAGGCGCTGGCCTGGGAGCTGGGGCCGCACAATATCCGCGTCAACACCATTTGCCCCACGTACATCGAAACGCTTATGACTGCGCCTCTGCTGGCCAGCAAAGAGTTTATGGAGTGGGCCGTGCCCAAGATCGCCCTGGGCCGTATCGGCCAGCCCGAAGAGGTGATGGGCGCGGTGGTATTTTTGGCCAGCGATGCGTCCAGCCTGATGACCGGCAGCGCGCTGATGCTGGATGGTGGCTGGACAGCCGCTTGACATTTGCCAACCCACCCAACCTTTCACCACCCCACAAGCCACCAGGACGCACGCCCCATGACCTCCGCTATCCAACACCCCATCGACGCACGCTTTAGCCAACTCATCAAAAGTCGCACCCCCATTCGCGGCTTGTTCAACGGCCTGTGCTCGCCCGTGCTGATCGAGATGACGGCCTACGCGGGTTATGACTTCACCATCATCGACAATGAGCACGGCAGCGCCAGCATCGAGACGACCGAGCACATGATGCGCGCGGCCCGCGCCGCTGGCATGCCCACCCTGGTGCGCTGCGTGGAGCAGGACATTGCCCGCACGCTGGACGCTGGCGCCAGCGGCCTGCAAATCCCCATGGTGCAAAGCGCCGCGCATGCGCGTGCGGTGGTGAACAAGGTGCGCTACCCACGCGCTACGGGTTTTAACGGTGTGAGTGGCCAGCGCGGCTGCGCCTACTCGGTGCGCGCCTCGGGCTACGGCGCCTTTGGTGGCGGGGCGCACAACGCGCTGAGCAACCGTGATGTCGCCTTGGTGGTGATGGTGGAGACCATGGAGGCCGTCAACGCCGCCGCCGAGATAGCCGCCGTAGACGGCGTCGATGCCGTATTCATCGGCCCTAACGACCTGGCGCACAGCATGGGCTATGAAAACCGCGCTGACGACCCAGCGGTGCAAGCCGCGATGGAGAAAGCCGTACGCGCAATTGTGTCCACCGGTAAGTGTGCAGGCATTTTGGCGCTCACACCCCAAGACGAGGCACGCTACGCAGCCTGGGGTGCCACCTACTTTGCCAGCGTGATTACGGCAGTCATCACCAAGGCCTTGAAGGACGCTGCCCACGCCGGGCGCAGTCAAGAAACTGGCAAGCTGACCTACTAACTGCATGTAAATGACGTGCTGATGACACTGGCCCAGCACCAACCTAAGGTAATCCCGCACACCACCGTCTGCGCAGTCCTCTACACTTAAAGCCATGACAGTGATTGTGGTGATGGGTGTAGCCGGTTGCGGCAAATCAGCGGTAGCGCGCAAGCTGGCCGCGTTGCTTGAGGTACCGTGGATCGAGGGCGACGATTTTCATCCCGCCGCCAATGTACACAAAATGCGCGAGGGCATTCCGCTGGACGATACCGACCGCCAAGGCTGGCTGCAAACCCTGTGCGACGAAGTGCGCAAATACCCCGAAGGTTGCGTGCTGGCCTGCTCCGCGCTTAAGTGCAGTTACCGCGATACCTTTCGCAAAGTGGCACCGCAGGTGCGCTTTGTCTACCTGCACATCACCCCCAAAGAGTCGCTGCGTCGGGTAGCGGCGCGCAGCGGGCATTTCTACCCACCCAGCCTGGTACTCAGCCAGTTTGAAACGCTGGAAGACCCCAGCAATGAGCCCGATGTGGTGCGCGTGGACGCGATGGGGCCCATGGGAACCATGGTGGATGTGGTGCAGCGGGGGCTGTTGGCATTGGCTTCGTGAATTATTGCGTTGAGATTGAAAGAGGGCTGCCTGTTCTGTACCCGCTCCAGCAAAGCGCAAGCCGCGCTAAACTCTGCGTACCCTTTGCCTGAAAGACCCAACTATGTCCACCGCCCCGACCAAAGCCTTCGCCAGTCAAGCCGACCTTGAAGACAAAAAAATTACCTTCGAACAACTGTCCAAGCACTGCTGGGCCTACACCGCCGAGGGCGACCCGAATTCTGGCGTCATCATTGGCGACAAGTTCATCATGGTGAGCGATGCCACGGCCACACCCAGCATGGCGCGCGACTTGATCGCCAAGATCCGTACGGTATCGAGCAAACCCATCAAATATGTGCTGCTCACCCATTACCACGCCGTGCGTGTGTTGGGAGCCAGCGCATATGTTGCCGAAGGCGCTACGGAAGTAATAGCTAGCCAAGGCACCTATGAGTTGATCGTCGAACGCGGCGCGCAAGACATGCAAAGCGAGATGGAGCGCTTTCCCCGCCTGTTCCGTGGGGCCGAGGAAGTACCCGGCCTGACCTGGCCCACCATGATCGTGGGCAATGGCCAGTTGGGTGAGCAAGGCAAGCTCACCGTCGACTTAGGCGGTGTGAAGGTGCAAATCTGGCACCCCGGCGCAGGTCACACACGCGGCGACACGATAGCCTGGGTCGCCGAAGAAAAGGTGCTGTTCAGCGGCGACCTGGTGGAGTACGATGCCGGCGTCTACACTGGCGACGCACAGTTGGCCGAGTGGCCTGCCACGCTGGAGGCGCTACGTGCCCTGAAAGCCGAGGCCATCGTCCCCGGACGCGGCGAAGCCATGAAGGGCGCGGCCAATGTCGCCCTAGCGCTGGACTACACGCAGCGCTTTGTGGAAATGCTGTTTGCCTGCGGCAAAGAAGCCGCCACGCAGGGCCTGGACTTGAAAGCCTCCATGGCGCTCACCCGCCAAAGCATGGACCCCATCTTTGGGCATGTGTTTATCTACGAGCACTGCTTGCCGTTTGATGTGAGCCGCGCGTACGACGAAGCCAAGGGCATCAAGAACCCGCGCATCTGGACGGCAGCGCGCGACCAGGAAATGTGGGCGGCTTTGCAGGCTTAACGCTGGGGAGTGGGGGATAACTTCCGGACGCAGAGGGCGCAAAAGTTACGCAAAGGACGCAAAAAAGAGAAGAGAAAGGAATACCAAAATTGAGAAAATTTGAATGCAAGAGTTTGTTGCGAAATTTCAAAATAGATAGTGGTATTTTTTGAATTCAATTTGGTATTTCTTTTTTGCGTCCTTTGCGTAACTTTTGCGTCCTCTGCGTCCTGTCTCCTCCCCCTCTTCACTTTCAAACCCCATGAACCACATAGGCTCCTTCACCTACGAGCGCTTCACACCAAGCCTACCGAAGGACAAACACGCCCACCACCCCGTCGCCATCGCAGGCGGTGGCCCCATCGGCCTCGCCATAGCGTTGGGCTTGGCCAAGCAGGGCGTGCCCAGCATCGTCATTGAAGCAGACAACTCGGTGTGCGAAGGCAGTCGCGCCATTTGCGTCTCGCGCCGCAGCTTGCAGATATTGCAGCG
>JAYVDN010000382.1:0-1561 GCA_043749385.1 Polaromonas sp. | reverse complement strand
AGAGGTAAGCGTCCGGCAAACCCATCTTGAAAGTTCAGCGCCAGACCAGCAGACTCAGCGTTTTTCAAGGAGCGTTTGAGTTATGTCGGATAAAGTATTCAGCCAAGCCAAGATTGCACAGTGCGTGCAGATGCTGGACCAGCTAGCCGTAAGCGGTCTAGGCACACAAGCGTTTGCGCAGGCCAAAGGACTGAGCTACACCCAACTGCGCGCATGGCAAAACCATGAAGCACGTTGGCGCGCCCGCCTTGCGGGTGTAGTGTCCAATCTCTCGCAACCCTCATGCCCATTGGCTTTGCATGCGGACACTGCAAAAATCACCATATAAATTGCATGGCACTACGTCATTCCCGATGGCGAAGTTTCCCAAACGGGATGCATGCATCACGCCAGCGTTGTCAAACCGGACGTTTACTTTGAACTTGCACCACCCGAGTACGCGTAAAACAGATTCTTCAGTCAAATCGACCCCTAGCCCAACAGAAAATTGCGGGAGCAGCTATGAAATACAGAGTGATTAGATAGCGCTGATGGCGCACTTCACTGGTTATCAGCGCTTTGGCGCAGGCGGCTCACGCGGCTGCTTAGGCCTTCTACCAGCCGCCGGCCTGGCAGCGCCCAGTTTCTCGCGGGCTTTCTTGACGTGCCTATTCCAGGCAGCAACGGGCGTACCGCCTTTAAGTGATTGGTGTGGCCGCTCGCCGTTGTAACTGGCCTTGAAAGCCTCCAGCAAGCATGCCATCGCTGCCACACTGGCAAACTTCATCCGGGTTTGCACTGCAATGCCCTGCGCAATCGATTGGCGCGCCGTGGTTTGCAGCTCAAACTTCAATGTTCGCCAAAACCTCTCTATCCGCCCATTCTGCCAAGGCGAAGCCAATTCGGTGAACTGCTGGCGCACCCTCAGTAGTTTCAAAACGCCTTTGAACACCCACGACTTAAACACCGCCTCGTTGTCAGAGCGCACAGATTTTGGTAGTCCATAGCTGCCCATGGCAATCAAGAGCTTGCCCAGCAAAACCAAGCTGCTGCGCCGTACCACAGGCGATAGGCTCAAGATGGCTCGGCTGCCATGGTCGATCACGCCAAACACCGCCGCGCTGTTACCGTCCACCATAGGCAGTCCCGTCAAGTCCATGCCCCAAGTGGTTCGAATCGGTTCACGTTTAACGGCATAGGCGCGCTGGCTCTCTTGCACGGCCGCGTAGCGCTGCTCTCGCAGCAGCCCGCTCACAAAGCTCTTGGATACCGACACCGTCTGCCCAAGGCCATCAAGCTGGCTAGCATGGCGCAGGTTAAAACAGTAGGCGAGGGTGCGATACCCGGCACGCGGCAGCTCCTGCGCAATTGCCAGCACGGCCAGCCGTACCCAGTCAGGTTTACGCCGCCCGTGGGCAGGATAGAGTTTGCTGCTGACCCGGCGCAGCGGCTTGAAATATCGAAGCGGAGCTCTACGTCGAAACCCCCAGCGCCGCAGCGTCCAGCGAATGACCGCGTAAAACCCAAGCCAAAGTCTGCAAAACCACGCGCCCATGCTCTCAACCCCCTTGTTGTCCAAGGG
>JAYVDN010000381.1:0-10360 GCA_043749385.1 Polaromonas sp. | reverse complement strand
CCACCACCGTGGCCTGTGGTGAGCGGGACACGATTACCCCCGCTAAAGCCTGCCGTGCTTTGGCGCAAGCGGTGGGCGCGCACTATGTGTCACTTGGGGATGTGGGCCATCTGTGTGCGGTGCAAGCCAGCACACAGGTCAATGTCTTGTTGGGCATCTCTGGAGAACACGAATGAAGCCAATGTCAGAACTGCCAGTGGTGGCTGCGAACAGCGCCGGCTGTGAAGACCGCTACACGGTCCCCGCCTTGGCGCGGGGTTTGCAATTGCTGGGCTACTTTAGCCGTGACGACCGCGAGCTCACGGGTGCGCAACTGGCGCGCCGCACGGGGTGGCCGCGCGCGTCGGTGTTTCGTATGCTGCAAACGCTGGAGCAAGCCGGTTTCATCGAGCGCTGTGGCGAGGGCCCGGTGTACAAACTGGGCGTAGCGGTGCTGCGCCTGGGTTTTGAATACCTGTCCTCGCTAGAGCTTACCGAGCATGGCCGCCCCATCATCGAGGCGCTGCGCGACAGCGCGGGCTACTCAGCGCATTTGGTGATCCGTGATGCGCGCGAGGTGGTGTTTGTGGCCAAAGCGGCGGGCCGCAGCGCACTGTTCCATTCCATTCAAGTCGGGGCGCGCCTGCCTGCGCACGCCACCGTGCTAGGCCGTGTGCTGCTGGGTGGCCTCAGCGCCCAAGAATTAGCCGTGTTGTACCGAGACCATCCATTCAAAGCCCATACGCCCACCACCCCTACCACGCTGGCTGAGCTGCAAGCCGCCGTGGAGACGGATGCCAGGCGCGGTTGGGGTATCAGCCAAGGCGGGTTTGAAACCGGCATCTCTGCTATCGCAGCACCTGTGTTTAACGAGCGCCACCAAGTGTGCGCTGCCATCAGCATCACCGTGCCTGCCTCGCGCATTGACCCAGCGCAGACCGAGACCCTGGTAGCCCATGTGCGCGATGCCGCCAGCGCGCTGACCCAGCGCCTGAGCCATATGCCGCAATACCACAACCAAGGCGCAGCGCAGCCCACACGGCGCAGCCAAGCCTAGACCACTGCATGTCCCAAACCACCGCCTCTTCGATCAACATCACCGTGGGTGAGTTGGTGGCGCAATTTCTGGAGCGCTGTGGCGTGGGCGCAGCCTTTGGCGTCATCTCCATCCACAACATGCCGATACTGGACGCTATCCACCGGCGTGGCCGCATTCGCTTTGTGCCTGCACGGGGCGAGGCGGGTGCCACCAATATGGCCGACGCCTGCGCGCGCGTAACCGGTACCCTGGGCGTGTGCATTACCAGCACCGGCACTGGCGCGGGCAACGCAGCGGGGGCACTGGTCGAGGCGCTGACTGCGGGCACACCCATGCTGCACCTCACCGGGCAAATCGACAGCCCCTACATTGACCGCGATTGGGGCTTTATCCATGAGCACCCGAACCAGCTGGGCATGTTGGCTGCCGTGGGCAAGGCGGCCTTTCGCATCCGCAGTGCCGAGACGGCGCTGGCCACGTTGGTCGAGGCGGTGCAACTGGCCCATACCGCACCCTGCGGGCCAGTCAGTGTAGAGATACCGATCGATGTGCAAGCCGCGTATGTGGATGAAAAACAAGCGCTAGCCCTCTCGAATATTGCGGGAGAAGCACCTGTTTTAATAGCGCCGGTGCAACCCAATCCCACCGCGGTACAACAGTTAGCGCAACGTTTGAAAACGGCGCGCAAGCCCCTGCTGTGGCTGGGCGGTGGTGCGCGCGGTGCTTCTGCTGCGGTGCAGCGGCTGGTGGCCATGGGTTTCGGCGTGGTCACTTCGGTGCAAGGCCGTGGCGTGCTTCAGGAGGACCACCCCGCCAATTTGGGCGCATTCAACCTGCAAAAAGCCAGCGCCGCCTTGTATGCGCAGTGCGACGCGATGCTTATCGTGGGCAGCCGCTTGCGCAGCAACGAAACCATGAAGTACAGCCTGGCCCTGCCCAGCACGCGCTTTCGCATCGATGCCAACCGCCGAGCGGAAGGCCGTGGCTACAGCAGTGAACTGTTTGTCCACGGCGATGCTGCGACCACCTTGCATGCCTTGGCTGATGCCCTGGCAGATTACCGCGCCCACGATGCATGGCAAGGCGCTGTGCTGGCGGCGCGCAGCTGCGCGCAAGAGCAAGTCAACGATGGCTTGGGCCCTTATCTGGCACTGAAAAACGAAGTCAACCATGCCGTGCAAACGCAGCTACGCGGTGACTGCGTGTGGGTGCGTGACATCACCTTGAGCAACACTATGTGGGGCAACCGCAGCCTGGTGCTGCAGCACCCGCGTGCGGGGGTGCATGCCTTGGGCGGCGGTATCGGTCAAGGTTTGGCGATGGGCATTGGTGCTGCCGTGGGGGTTGAGGTTTATAAGAAAAAAAGACCTGTAGCCCAACAGAATATCGCGGGAGCAGCTCCTAAAACCATAGTGCTTGCAGGGGATGGCGGCTTTGTGCTCAACGTCGGTGAGCTGGCCTGCGCGGTGCAAGAGCGCACCAATATGCTGGTGATTTTGATGAACGATGAGGGTTACGGGGTGATAAAAAACATCCAGGACGCCGACTACGGCAGCCGCCACTGCTATGTCGATTTGCATACCCCTGACTTTGCCCTGCTGTGCGCCAGTATGGGGGTCAAGCACCTGCATCTGCGTAAGCCGCAAGACACCGCCGCCCTGCTGCGCGAGGCATTGGCCCTGCAGACGCCCGTGGTGCTGGAGGTGGACATGAAGGCCTGGGGCCCGTTTGCCCACAAGGCCGCTGGCCCCCAGCGGGCGCATTGATATGGCCACGACGACGCAGGTTTGTTTGGTAGGTTTTGGTGCCATTGGTCGCGCGGTATACCAACGCGTAGCGGGCGATGCGCGCTTGCACATTACCCATGTGGTGGTGCGCGCTGAGCGCGTGGCTGCCGTGCAGCTGCAACTTGCGCCGCACACCACGGCGGTAGATGCCGTGCCGCCGGGGGCCACCCTGGTGCTGGAATGCGCAGGCCATAGCGCGCTGACGGCGCATGTGCTGCCCGCACTGGCGCGCGGCGTGGAGTGCGCGGTGCTGTCGGTGGGAGCATTGTCGCAGGCCGGTTTGCCAGAGCGGCTGTGGCGCGCCGCGCAGCTTGGGCGCACCCAAGTGCATGTGCTCAGCGGTGCGGTGGGCGGCATTGACGCCATAGCCGCCGCCCAAATAGCGGGCCTGTCCAGCGTGCGCTACACCGGCCGCAAACCACCCCAGGGTTGGCGCGGCACACCGGCAGAGCAGGTGGTAGACCTCGAGACACTTGCGCAACCAGCTATTATTTTAGAAGCGTCTGCGCGCCAAGCAGCCGCGCTGTACCCCAAGAACGCTAACGTGGCCGCCACCGTATCGTTAGCCGGGTTGGGGCTGGACGCCACCCAGGTGCGCTTGATCGCCGACCCGACGATTACAGAGAACATCCATGAGATTGAGGCCAGCGGCGCGTTTGGCAGCATCAAAATCGAGATGCGCGGTAAGCCCTTGCCTGAGAACCCCAAAACTTCTATGCTGACGGTGCTCAGCGCGCTGCGCTTTTTGCACAACCGCGCGGCGAGCATGACACTATGACCTCCAGTTTTACCGCACCCGACAGCGCAGGCCAGCCTGTCACAACTTATTTTGCAGGCGCATGGCGCGACGCGAGCGGCCCGGTGTACAGCACCCACTACCCGGCCGACGCCAGCGTGGTCGCCACCCTGCACGCCGCCACGCCAGCCGATGTGGACGAGGCCGTACGCTTTGCCGAAGCGGCGCGTTGCAAGCCCCATTGGGCGCAGCTGAAAACCCAAGAGCGCGCCAGCATCTTGCACCGCATGGCCGCAGGCATTCGTGCGCGGCACGAAGAGCTGGCGCAACTGCAGCGCCTGGACAACGGTAAACCCATCAACGAGACGCGCGCCTTGGTGGCCAGCGCGGCGGGTACCTTCCAGTATTTTGCGGCGGTGTGCGAAACGTTCGAGAGTCCAGTGACGCCGCAGCGCGGTGATTTTTTAAGCCTGAGTTTGCATGAGCCGCTGGGCGTGGTGGGGGCCATCACGCCATGGAACTCGCCGATTGCCTCCGAGGCGCAAAAGATCGCACCTGCGCTGGCCGCAGGCTGCGCCATCGTCATCAAACCGGCCGAGATCACGCCGCGCATGGCCATCGAGTTGGCCAGGATTGCACTGCAGGCCGGTGTGCCGCCCGGCATTGTCAGCGTGTTGCCCGGCAAGGGCGCGCTGGTGGGCGAGGCGCTGGTACGTCACCCTTTGGTCAAGCGCATCGCCTTCACGGGTGGCACCAGCGTGGGGCTGGGTATTGCGCGTTTAGCCGCCGCCAAGCTCATGCCATTGTCCTTGGAGTTGGGCGGCAAGTCGCCCACTGTCGTCTGCGCCGACGCCGACCTGGACCATGCGGTGGCGGGTGTGTTGTACGGCATTTTCAGCAGCAGTGGCGAGAGCTGCATTGCCGGCTCGCGCGCCTTTGTGCATGCCAGCGTGTACGATGAATTTAAACGCCGCATCGTGGCCGGTGCACAGGCCCTGCGTGTGGGCGACCCGGCTGACGAGCGCACCCACATGGGCCCACTCATCAGCGCCAGCCATCGGGACAGCGTCGAGCGCTACGTGCAAATGGGCTTGGACGAAGGCGGCACTTTGCTGTGCGGCGGCACGCGTTTGCAAGGCGCGCAGGGCGGCGTGAACTACGACGCGGGCAGCTACTACCCGCCCACGATTATGGAAGGCTTGCCCAACACCGCCCGCATGTGCCGCGAAGAAATATTTGGCCCGGTACTGGCCCTGCTGCCCTGGAGCGATGAGGCCGACCTGATAGCCCAGTGCAACGATAATGACTACGGCCTGGCCTGCGGTATTTGGAGCCGTGACTACCCCACCGCCCTGCGCCTGGGCCGCGCGATCCAGGCCGGTACGGTGTGGGTCAACACCTACAAGGTGTTCAGCATCAGCACACCCTTTGGCGGCCTCAAAATGAGCGGCACCGGACGCGAAAAGGGGGCGGCGTCGATTACAGAATACATGACGCAAAAAAGTTTTTACTGGGGTACCAACCCGCTACCGCTGCCATGGAGCAGCGCATGAAAGGTTTGCCATGATCACCGGGATCGACGCGATCACTTACTCTACCGATAAGTGGGACGCGGCGCGCCAGTTTTTAAATGACTGGGGTTTGAGGGAGCTGGCCTTTTCCAGCACCGTGCAGTGTTTTGAAACCCTGAGTGGTGCACAAGTGGTAGTGCGCCGCCCAAACGATGGCGCGCTGGCGCCCGCGATGGAGGCTGGCCCTACGTTGCGCGAGGTGGTGTGGGGCGTGGACAGTGATGCAACCCTGGATTTATTAGTGAAATCACTGCCAAGCCTCATAGAATATCGCGAGAGAAGCTACGAAAATAATAGTGCAATGAATGCCCCATGTGCTGCAAATGCGCTGTCTCAAGGCGACGCCAATGCCCCGCGCTGCATCACAACGCTCGACCCGCACGGCCTGCGCATCGTCTTTCAGCGCAGCCGCCAGCGCAGTGTCGCCGTGCAGGGCGCGGCCACCAACCCGTATGGCAATGCCCAGCGCATCAACGCGCCCAGCCCGGTGTATGAGCGGGCAACCCCCATAGAGATTGGCCATGTGGTGCTGTTCACCGACAAGCTGGGCGAGGCGGTGAGCTTCTATGAAAAACTCGGTTTTGTGCTGAGCGACAGCTACCCTGGGCGCGGTGCTTTCCTGCGCTGCGCAGCCACGGGCGGCCACCACGACCTGTTTTTGCTGCAAGTGCCGGGTAAAGCCACAGGGCTGAACCATGTGGCCTTTACCGTGCGCGATATCCACGAGGTGTTTGGTGGTGGCCTGGCCATGGGCCGCGCGGGCTGGAAAACCCAACTCGGCCCGGGTCGCCACCCCATCTCGTCCGCCTACTTTTGGTATTTTGACAACCCCTGCGGCGGCTTGATTGAGTACAACGCCGACGAGGACCACTTGACCGAGGCTTGGCAGGCGCGCGAGTTCACGCCCGGGCCCACGGTGTTTGCCGAGTGGGCGATTGACGGCGGCATTGACGGCCACACGCGCCGCCAGCCGCAGCTTGCAGCCAACCCAAGCCCGGCGGTAGTGAGACCCACCAGCGCAGCGCCCGGTGCGCCAAGCCCAGGCCCGGAGCCCGCGGTTTTCCTCACGGAGAAAAAACCATGAACAGCACCATCCCCATCTACGCCGAAGGCCAAGCCGCTGGCGAGCGCTACCTTAACCCGCACCAGGCCCGCCAGCGCCCTTCTACACCATACGAAAACCAGCTCAGCGACGCGATCGAGCGCGCCTTTGCTGCGGGCCACTGGGAGCTGGACGCGTTGGTCGCGCAGCTCAACCAGAGCGGCTGTGCGGCGCCGGATGGCATGGCGTGGACGGCAGAGAGTTTTCAGGCCGAGATGGCCGTGCTAGGCCAATGATGCGCGCCGTAGAAACTGCCCACTCCAGCAAGCGCCATCAGCCCGGCCAAGGAGTGTGCTGATGAACCCCGTATCTCTTCCCACCAGTGCAGGCGCGAGCAACGCAAGCCCTGCCCGGCCCTTATCGCCCAGCAAGGCCGACATCCACGCCGTACTTGCACGCGGCCTGAAAAACCTGTGGTACCCGATCTGCCCCAGCCATTTTGTCGGCGAGCAACCGGTCTCCTTGCGCCGCCTGGGCCTCAAGCTGGCCGTATGGCGAGACATGCGCAGTGGCAGCCAAGGCCAGCTCTACGCGCTGGAAGACCATTGTCCGCACCGAGGCGCGCCCTTGTCCCAAGGCGCCAACCTGGGTGACCGGCTGGCCTGCCCCTACCACGGCATCGAGGTGCGCTGCGACGGCATGGTTACCAAAGTGCCCGCCAGCCCAGAGTGCGCGCTGGTGGGTGAGCGTGCAGCCAAGTCCTTCCATGTGCAAGAGGCGCACGGCGCGGTATGGCTCTACAACAGCGCCAGCTACGTGGAGGTGCCGCCACCCCTGAACCTGCCGGACGAACTGACCGACACCGAGCAGTACAGCCACTTCCTGTGCTACACCGAGTGGCGCGGCGACTACCGCTATGTGGCCGACAACGTGATGGACCCGATGCACGGTACGTTTTTGCACAAGCTGAGCCACAGCATGAGCGAGGGCGATATCCACGCCAAGTTCAAACTGCGCAACACAGCGCAGGGCTTTGTGTTTGAAAAAGACGGCCAGCGCGACGTGAACTTTGACTGGACCGAGTGGGCAGACACGGGCACGCATTGGATGCGGCTGGAAATCCCCTACCCCAAAACCGGCGGCCCGGGTGGCAGCTTCACCATCATCGGCAGCTACACACCGATTACCTCGCCCAGCGGTGAGAACCTGGCAGCCGTGTTCTTTTGGCGCTGCCGCAAAGTCCAGGGCTGGCAGCGAGATGCCTGGCGCTTTTTGTACCGCAACCGCCTGGAGGCCCGGCACTGGACGGTGCTGGAGCAAGACCGCGTGATGCTCGAATCGATGGAGCCAAACGCCAACCAGCGCGAGCGTCTGTACGAGCACGATTTAGGCCTGTCGCGCCTGCGCACACAGATGCAGCGGCTGGCGCTCAAAGAGCTGCAAGCGGCCACTTCAAAATAAGGCTTGGCTTCTAGCCAAGGCCTTGGCAGCGTAGCGGCAGGAAATAGTGTGGCCTTACAGCGGTAAAAAACACACGGGCGACATAGTCTTTTTGTATCGCACCGGTTACAAAGGCGGCCAATAGCTTGCGATTTGCCTGCGAATCCTGTACGCTTTAGTTATTATGATTAAAAGCGACGGACCAGGGCAGAGCGGATGGAGCCCTTTAAACGACAACGACCGCATTATGGCCAAGCGGCCAGGGCAAGTCACGCCTACGCCAAACAGCACGTTTGGAAACAGCAAATTCGGCAACAGCACGTTTGGAAATAGTGGTTTTGGACATAGCGGGGGCGGCGGCTTTAGCAATAGCGGCTTTGGCCCTAGCGGCATCGTACCGACCAATGCACCCGGTATGCCTCAAGGTATTGTGGGTCTGTTGCAAGCCATTCACACAGCCAGCAGCATAGATACCCTCAGGCTGACCTTGGGGGTTGCCCAGTGGCAGGTATTGGCCACGTATCTGCAGCCCTTTACGATGGAAGATGGCCAGGCTTTGATCGAGCAGGGATCAAAAGACACCACGGTATATTTGATCGAAGCGGGCACCTTGAGTGTGCACTTGACCGATGAGACGGGCCACGTACAACTGGCGATGGTTGGCCCAGGCTCTTGCGTAGGCGAAGGCGCTTTCTTCTCGCGCGGCCCGCGTAACGCTACGGTACAAGCTACCAGCCGTTGCAAGCTGTGGTCCATCAATCCCATGCGCTTTACCGAGCTGTCCAATCGCCACCCCGCTGTGGCACTGGCGCTGGTGATGGCACTAGGCTCGGTGGTTGCACGGCGGATAAATAGCCGACCTAAACGCGGCGCTGTGACCTAAATTAAACCTGCGCGCAGTATACGCAGTGACCAGCGTGGGGGCTATGTCAGTTTTCAGGTAAACGCGGCCTGCGCGCTGGCAAGCACCGCAGCGCGCAGCCACTGGTGAGCGGCATTAGGTGTCTTGCGGTGGTGCCACAGGGCGTCCACATGCACCAAGGGCATAGCAAACGGCAGCTCGCGCAGTACCAGCTCATCAGCACCGTCGGCCACCCTTACAAAGTGGCGCGGCAGCACGGTGAGCAAGTCCGAGTTGGCCACCACCCGGCCGGCTGTAAAAAACTGGTTCACCGTGAGCACGATGCGCCGCTTGCGCGCCAAAGACGCCAAGGCTTCATCAACAAAGCCAAACGGCCGCCCAGAGAAGCTGACCAGCAAATGGTGCGCCTCGCAAAACTGGTCCAAGGTCAGGGGCTTGCGCTTGGAGGTGCCGCGCGCCAATGCATGGCCGCGCCGCATCACGCACACGTACTCCCCGTCGTACAAACGCTTGTAGGCAAATGCCGCGCCACCTACACTGCTGCCTGCCATAGGGCTGAGCGCGGATTGCGCCTGTGCCGTCAAGTCGGCCAGCACTGCTGGAAAATGCCCCACCGCCAAGTCGCAGCGCTCCTCATCGAGCATGCGGCGCGGGTCGCGGGTGGTCAAGGGCAGCACGCGCATGGAAATGCCGGGGGCCTCCCGCTCGATGGTGGCCACCAAACCGGGCATCAGTTCGGCGGCGGTGGCGTCGGCCATGGCCAGTACGAAAGTCGCATCGGACTGCGCCGCCACAAACACCCCCGGCGCGAGCGACTGTTGCAGACCCGCCAGTGCGCTGCGCACGGCGGGCCACAGCGCCAAGGCGCGCGGCGTAGGCTCTACGCCAAAGCCTGCGCGCTGCACCAGGTCGTCGCCCAGCACATCGCGCAGGCGTTTGATGGCATTGCTCACTGCGGGCTGCGTCATGGCCAGGTTGCGCGCGGCCTTGGTCAGGCTGCGTTCGGCGAGCACCTCGTCCAGCACGCGCAACAGGTTCAGGTCCAGCGTGCGGAAGTTGATGGGTCGGGCGGGCGCGGCAAGAGAGCCAGAGGAGGGGCGCAAAAAGGGGTCTGGAGGGACGGGCATAGTATATGTTTAGTGAATAGTATGCATCACTATTATAAAGTGGCGCAACATTAGCATAAACCCTAATATTCACCCACGCCTCGAACACCAACCCGTTCATGGTGATGCAAGCACCTTTACCTACCAGGAGAGCACCATGACCAGCTTTGTCCATACCGAATTCCCCACCAGCCACCCCGGCGTAGACCGTTTTGAACTGGTGTATGCCGCAACCCAGGCTACGGTTAAAAAGTTCGACTCCGGTCGTGGTTTAGCTACCCTGTTGCTGGCCGCTACCGTGTCCGCGGTGTTGGTGGTGGCAAATCAAGTGATTGAGGCTTGGAGCGATGGCCACCTGCTGATGGGCTGGATCGCGCTGTGGGCCGTAGCCTTTGCTGCCTTGGCGCTTTTAGCTACCCCTGCTCGACGTTTTGCACGCAGCCTGCGCCCTGGCCTGGTCGCATGGAGCGCAGCGCGCAAAGCCCAGGCGGATGACCGCAAGCTGTGGGAACTGGCCTGCCAGGACGCCCGTGTGATGTCCGATATCAGCGCTGCCATGGCACGCCAAGCTGCGTAATCTGCACCTGGTGCAGGCGCGGGTGTTTGGCCCCACGCGCCGATCGGACCTGCCGGCCCTCTAAGGCCGTAAACGACAAACCCCGCTGACAGCGGGGTTTGTGCGTCAAAGGGGAGGGTCGACTAAGGTTTGAGTGCTTCGAGGTACTCGGCTTTGGAGATCGAACCGTCTTTGTCGGTGTCGATCTGCTCAAAACGCTGGGCGATGGCGGGGAGGTTTTC
>JAYVDN010000380.1:0-4419 GCA_043749385.1 Polaromonas sp. | reverse complement strand
TTTCATCTGACGTAGATCATCAAGCAACATGGCAAACAGGCTCCGTTGTTAAGCAGTTTACTCCGCCCGATAGTTCGGCGCTTCTTTGGTGATCTGCACGTCATGCACATGGCTTTCGCGTATGCCTGCGGTGGTGATCTCGACAAACTCGGCTTTGTTTTGCATATCTGCCACCGTGGGGCAGCCGCAGTAGCCCATGCTGGCGCGCAATCCACCGGCCATTTGGAAGATGATGCTGACGACCGAGCCTTTGTAGGGCACGCGGCCTTCGATGCCTTCGGGCACCAGTTTGTCTGCATTCGGGTTGCCGGTAGAAGACTCTTGAAAGTAACGGTCGGCACTGCCTTGCTGCATGGCACCGATGGAGCCCATACCGCGATAGCTCTTGTAGCTCCGGCCCTGGAACAGCACAACTTCGCCGGGGGCTTCTTCGGTGCCTGCAAACATGCCGCCCATCATCACGGTGCTGGCACCTGCTGCAATGGCCTTGGCGATGTCGCCGCTGTAGCGAATGCCGCCGTCGGCAATCAATGGCACGCCAGTGCCGCGCAAGGCGGTAGCTACGCTGTCAATCGCCATGATTTGCGGCACGCCCACGCCCGCCACGATGCGGGTGGTGCAAATGCTGCCGGGGCCGATGCCTACCTTGACACCATCAGCACCCGCCTCTACCAACGCCAACGCGGCCGCGCCAGTGGCAATGTTGCCGCCAATCACGTCCACCTGCGGGTAGTTCTTTTTAATCCAACGCACGCGCTCGATCACGCCTTTGCTGTGGCCGTGAGCGGTGTCTACCACCAGCGCGTCTACACCGGCTTCTACCAGCGCAGCTACGCGCTCCTCGGTGCCCTCGCCTACGCCTACGGCCGCGCCTACGCGCAGCTTGCCTTGGTCGTCACGCGCGGCGTTGGGAAAGCTGGTTTGCTTGGTGATGTCTTTCACCGTGACCAGGCCTTTGAGCTCAAACGCATCGTCGACCACCAAGACGCGCTCCAGGCGGTGCTTGTTCATCAAGCCTTTGGCGTCTTGCAAGGACGCACCCACCGGCACGGTAATCAGGCGCTCGCGCGGGGTCATGATGTCTTTGACCAGGGCGTCCATGCGGGTTTCGAAGCGCAGGTCACGGGCGGTGATGATGCCCACCACTTTGCCACCGTCCACCACCGGAAAGCCGCTGACGCCGAGCTGCTCAGACAGCTCGATGACCTGATGCACTTTAAAGTCGGACGGAATGACCACCGGGTCGCGCAGCACGCCCGACTCATGGCGCTTGACTTTGCGCACTTGGGCGGCCTGCTCTTTGGCCGTGAGGTTTTTATGCACAATGCCCATGCCGCCCTCTTGCGCCATGGCAATGGCCAGGCGGGACTCGGTCACGGTGTCCATCGCCGCCGAGACGAGCGGCAGATTAAGCAAAATGTTGCGCGACAGACGGGTCGCTAGAGAGGTGTCCTTGGGCAGGACTTCGGAGAAAGCGGGTACGAGTAAAACGTCATCAAACGTCAATGCTTTGCCAAGCAGGCGCATAGTAGAAGCTCCAAAAGATGGATTGTACCCGTGCTGCAAAGGCCGACTGGTGTAAACCCTAGCGCGTCTGGCGCGTTGTATCCGTTGTGGGCATGCGACCAACGGTGCCTTTACAGTTCCCAGCGGCTGGAAACCGCTATTTTGTCAGTCCAACGCGCAGCGCACCACGCTACACTATTGCCATGAAAACTAAAGTTACCTTTCTGCTGAAAACAGCCTGCATCTTGCTAGCCTTGGGCATCGGGCTAGGCTCTACCGCCTACGCGCAGTGGGGCTGGACTGACAAAGACGGCCGCCGTATTTTCAGCGACCAAGGCCCTTCGTCGGAGGTGCCAGATAAAAGCATTTTCAAACGCCCAGGCGGAGCTAAGTCACAAGCTGCCGCAGTAGCCAAAGCGTCTGAGCCTGAAGCAGCCGCTTCCGCACCCGCAGGTTCAGCCTCGGCATCCAAAGCCAGTGCCAGCGCAGCGAAGCCCACAGGCAAAGACACCGAGCTGGAGAAGAAAAAGAAAGAGGCCGAAGCCGCCGAAGCTGCCAAGAAAAAGGCAGCAGCAGAGAGATTCGCAGCCGAGCAAGCAGACAACTGCGAGCGCGCTAAGAAGGCCAAGACCACCTACGGCTCGGGCATTCGCATCGCCACCACCAATGCCAAAGGCGAACGCGAGATCATGAGCGATACCGACCGCGCGGCTGAATCCAAGCGCATAGATAGCGTGATAGCTACCGAGTGCAAGTAACAGGCTTGCACCGTACAAAAATGGGCCTTCAAGGCCCTTTTTTACGCATACTTTAGGGCTGTAGCCCAATAGAACATCGCGGGAGCAGCTACTAAATATGTAGTGCCTGCTTTGCTTAAAAACCTCAATAACCTGGCTTGGCACCCGGTCTGCGGGTCGCAAACAACCCCGATGAGCGCGCGCCCTGCTGGGCAAAGCGCTCACGCCGCGCCACCTTGGGGTCGACGCGCAGCGCTCGGCACAGCTCTAGCCTGTCCAGGTCGTGCAGGGCCTGTTGCGCAGTGGCGCTAGTGCCCCATATGGCGTAATGCAGCGCTACAGGGGCGGTGGGGTGCACCGCCGCTGCAAAGCGCGCATCGCTCGCGCACAGCGCCAAGGCGTCGCGCACGCAGGCACCCGCAGGCAGGGCTAACTCCAAGGTATGCACCAGGCGCGCAGAGGGCGAGTAGCACACGCTAATGCGCACAGGCGCAGCGGCCAGTGCGACCGGTTTGGCCAAAAGCTTACTTGCCGACTTAGCCATACACCTGTTCAGCCCGTTTGACAAAGGCATCCACCAAGCTGGCGGCAATTTTGTCAAATACAGGGCCTACCACCGCAGCCAAGGCTGGGCTGTTAAAACCGTAGTGCAACTGCAACTCAACCCGGCAGGCGTTTTGTATCGGCTCGCCCACAGGGGTGAATTTCCAGCTGCCATGGAGCGACGAAAACGGGCCCTTGACCAGCTGCATTTTGATCCAGCGCTGGCCCGACTCCTCGATCATGTGGGTGTTGCGCGTGCTAAACCCTTGCCGCAGGCCGCCAAAGTTAATACTGACCTCGGCCATCGCGCCTGCGGGCGTTTGCTGCAGTACGTTGGCACTGTCGCACCAAGGTAGAAATTTGGGGTAACTGGGTACGTCGGTGACCAAATCGAACATTTGGACAGCGCTGTACCAAATCAGGACAGACTTATTGACAGTTTTCACGTAAGTGGCGGCGACAAGCGTTAAGAGTTCTTAAAATACGGTTTTGCAGCCCAATTGTATTTGGGCTGCACAGCCTCACCTATTAATATGACAAATAAGCCTGAATCGTCCACCAAAAAGAAATCCGCCCCAGCCGATTCGCGCATAGCCGAGAACAAAAAAGCCGCCTACAACTACTTTTTTGAAGAGCGCCATGAGTGCGGCATGGTGCTGGACGGCTGGGAAGTGAAAGCCGTGCGCAGCGGCAAGGTGCAACTGACAGACGGCTACGTGCTGGCGCGAGACGGCGAGCTGTTTTTGATGGGCTGCCAGATCAACCCGCTCAACACCGCCTCTACCCACGTCAACCCGGACAACGTGCGCACCAAAAAGCTGTTGATGAAGAAGGACGAGATCCGCCGCCTGACGGGCAAGATTGAGCAAAAAGGCTATACGCTGGTGCCGATCAACCTGCACTGGAAAAACGGTTTTATCAAATGCGAGATTGCGCTGGCAAAAGGCAAAGCCGAGCACGACAAACGCGATGTAATCCACGAGCGGGAAGGCAAACGCGAGGTGGAACGGGCGATGAAGAACCTCAAGCGGGCGTGAAGGTTTAGGATATCGCCTTGGTTAGCGGGCGCCAGTTGAAGAATTTGTGCTGCAAAAATCTTGCGAAAACACGCAGGCAGCTTGGCAGTCATCTTGAGGTGGTCGCCGCGCCTTTCTCCAGATTTTTCGTCACAAACACGTTCAACTGTCGCCTGCCAAAGGTTTTAGTCCGCCTCTAAATCAGGCTTTTTAGCGGGTGTGCAGGAACTGGCCATGGGCTAGTGAAGAAGGGTTCCACCATATCTGGCGTGATGTCTTCAATGCGCGCGGGGTGCCACTTGGGCGTATGGTCTTTGTCCACCGCCAGTGCGCGAATACCTTCCACGGTTTCACTCGCTGCGCCTGACCGGCCAAGGTGCTGGGTATGGAAGCAGTGGCGCACCATGTCGCGCTCCATGCGCAGATCGTCGGCCAAAGTCATGCTGCGAGCACGGCGTATTTGCTCCAGCACAACGTGCAGCATGAGCGGCGAGCGCTTGCGCAGAGTGGCAGCCGTATCCGTTGCCCAAGGCGAACCATCCAGCTCTAAGGCGCTGACGATGTCGACCACAGAAGTTTTGACAAAAATAGCATCAATTTTTAATCTATTTTCGCCT
>JAYVDN010000379.1:0-6886 GCA_043749385.1 Polaromonas sp. | reverse complement strand
TTGTTAAAAATACAGTATCAAATTTTTGGTTTTAACTTTGTATTTTCTTTTTTGCGTCCTTTGCGCAATTTTTGCGTCCTCTGCGTCCGGAAGTTCAGTCTTCTAAGCCCTAAATGAATACATAACTTAAGAAATTGAGAACCCAAATGAGCGACACAAAATTTGAAGGCCAAGTAGCCCTCGTCACCGGGGCCACACGCGGCATAGGCGCGGCTATTGCGCATGAATTGCAGGCCAAGGGCTGCAAAGTCATTGGCACGGCCACCACCGCTGAGGGCGCAGAAAAAATCACGGCCACAGGCATACAAGGCGTGGTGCTCAACGTTACCGATGGCCCCGCACTGGAGGCGCTGATCGACAGCCTTGCCAAAGAGCACGGTGGCCTGCATATTTTGGTGAACAACGCAGGCATCACCCGCGACATGCTTTCCATGCGCATGAAAGACGACGAGTGGGACGCAGTGATAGACACCAACCTCAAGGCCGTTTTCAGAGCCAGCCGGGCTGTCATGCGTACCATGATGAAGCAGCGCTATGGGCGCATTATCAACATCACCAGCGTCGTAGGTGCCTCAGGCAACGCCGGTCAGGCCAACTACGCTGCTGCCAAGGCCGGTGTTGCAGGTATGACGCGGGCATTGGCGCGTGAGCTGGGCTCGCGCAATATCACGGTGAACTGCATTGCCCCCGGGTTTATTGAGACGGACATGACTGCTGGTCTGGCTGAAGCGCAACAAAAAGCGTTATTAGCGGCTATTCCTCTGGGACATTTGGGCAAACCCGCCGATATTGCCCATGCGGTGGCCTTTGTGGCCAGCCCAGAGGCCAGCTATATTACGGGGCAAGAATTGCATGTGAATGGCGGCATGTACATGTAAATCTAGAAACCCGTCTCTAAACAGGTAAAATCCACGTGTAATCAACAACCCTCAGAGGGAAAATATGAGCGATATCGAAGCACGCGTTAAAAAAATCATTGCCGAGCAACTTGGCGTAGAAGAGTCCCAAGTGACACCAGAGAAAGCCTTTGTGGCCGATCTGGGCGCTGACTCCCTAGACACCGTAGAACTGGTGATGGCCCTGGAAGACGAATTCGGCATCGAAATTCCTGACGAAGACGCTGAAAAGATCACCACGGTGGCGGCTGCAATCGACTACGCCAATACCCACAAGAAGGCGTAAGGCGCACCTTCGACACCAAAGGGCTGGAAGCTGATGGCAGCTTCGGCCCTTTTTGCTTATAGGGTGGGAGTGGCAGGTTTTCCTGCATAATTTTGCATTGCGTGGTGTGATCCTTAAGCTGCATCCGCGCTGCATAAAGTGGATTTACACATGACCAAACGTAGAGTGGTAGTCACAGGCTTGGGCTGTATCAGCCCGGTGGGCAATACGGTTCAAACCGCTTGGAGCAACTTGCTGGCGGGCCAGTCCGGTATTGGCAACATTACCAAGTTTGATGCGAGCGCTTTTGCCTGCAAGTTTGCCGGTGAGGTCAAAGATTTCAAGGTGGAAGAGTACCTGAGCACCAAAGAAGCGCGCTCAATGGACACCTTTATTCATTACGGCATTGCTGCCGCAGTGCAGGCCGTGCACGATGCGGGCTTGGCCACGGGCGAGGCGCTGAGCGACGAGCAAGCGGCGCGTATCGGTTGCAACATTGGCTCAGGCATAGGCGGTTTGCCGTTGATCGAAGAAACCCATGCTGAGCTGACCAGTCGAGGCCCGCGCCGCATTACGCCATTTTTCATACCCGCCAGCATCATCAACATGATCTCGGGCCATGTCTCGATCAAGTTTGGCTTTAAAGGGCCCAATATTGCTATCGTTACAGCCTGCACTACCGGGCTGCACGCCATTGGCACCAGCGCACGGATGATTGAATATGGCGATGCCGACGTGATGGTGTGCGGTGGCGCAGAGGCGGCCATCTCGCCGCTGGGCATTGGCGGCTTTGCGGCCATGCGCGCCCTGAGCACCCGCAACGACGACCCGCAAACCGCCAGCCGCCCCTGGGACAAAGACCGGGAGGGCTTTGTACTGGGCGAGGGCGCCGGTGTGCTGGTGCTGGAAGAGTACGAACACGCCAAGGCACGCGGCGCGCGCATTTACTGCGAGCTGCCTGGTTTTGGCATGAGCGGTGACGCCGGCCACATGACGGCCCCCAACATGGACGGCCCCCGCCGCGCCATGTTGTCCGCCCTGGCCAACGCCGGGCTGAACACCGACGCGGTGCACTACCTCAACGCCCACGGCACCTCCACCCCGCTGGGCGACATCAACGAATGCAATGCCATCAAGGCCGCTTTGGGCGAGCATGCCAAAAAAGTGGTGGTTAACTCTACCAAGAGCATGACCGGGCATTTGCTGGGCGGCGCAGGCGGTATTGAGAGTGTGTTTACTGTGTTGGCCCTGCACCACCAAAAGAGCCCGCCCACCATCAATATCTTTAACCAAGACCCCGAATGCGATTTGGACTTTTGTGCCAACACCGCGCGCGACATGAAAATTGACGTGGCGGTGAAGAATAATTTTGGCTTTGGCGGCACTAACGGTACCTTGGTTTTTAAACGCATTTAAACTCCTTAGAACGTCCCGTGAAAACTCCACCTGCCGCCTCTACCCGTTTGGGAGTTTCTCGGTGGTATCAGAGTGCGGTAAGTTTTTTCGCTATTTTGTTGATATCCTCATACGCAATATTTGTGGGGACTTCTGCCTATTTTTTTATAACTTTTGGAATACCCGCTATCTGGACAGTCCTCATGCTGGTCGCCGCTATTGGCTGGGCGGTGTGGGATGCCTGGAGGCCGCGCCTTGGTGCCTTGCATTACGCTGCAGGCGAATGGGTGTTAGCGCAAGGCGATGTAGAAAACCAGGGAACCATAAGGGTGGCGTTGGATCTACAAAGTTATATTTTGGTGCGTTTTCTGCCCTCGAGGCCTCCATTGGCCTCGCCACAACAACTAAAAGTCAAAGCCCAATGGTTGCATCTGGAAAGTGCTTACGGACAAGACTGGCATGCTTTGCGCCGAGCGCTGTACGCTGCGCCAAGCAATCCTGTGGCCACCTTGCCGTCGGCTACCCCTCCGGGTCTAGTGGCTGCCGGCGCCAGCGTCAGTGCGGCCATCCCAGTTAGTCCTGTATGAGTCAACCCAGCCAACCTGCAGCCAACGACACGAGCGCCGACGTCGCCCCAGCCGGGTTGATCGTCGACGCAGATTCTGCCTTGGTAGCCTTGGCCCAAGGCGGTGATGACCGGGCGTACGAAATGCTGGTCATCAAATACCAGCGCCGCATTGAGCGCCTGGTGGGCCGGATGGTGCGGGACGTGGACATCGTGCAAGACATTGCGCAAGAAACCTTTATCCGCGCATGGCGGGCACTGCGCAACTTTCGGGGCGATGCGCAGTTTTACACTTGGCTGTACCGCATTGCGGTAAATACCGCCAAAAAGCAGCTGATGGACATGAAGCGCGACCCTATCATCACCGAGGCGGCGCTGCGCGGGGCAGAAACTGACGAAGATGAAACTAATTTTGCCGACCACCCTCTAAACAATCGGGCTTCGGATGGCGAAACGCCTGAATCAGCCTACGCCGCCAAAGAGATTGCCCAAGCGGTCAACGCCGCAATGGAGGCTTTGCCTGAGGAACTCCGCCAAGCCATCACACTCAGAGAGCTGGAAGGCTTGAGTTACGAGGAGATTAGCGAGATGATGAGCTGTCCCATCGGCACCGTGCGTTCACGTATTTTCAGGGCGCGTGAGGCGATCTCGGCGCGCATCAAGCCGATGCTGCAAAAGCAGACTACCAAACGGTGGTAAACGGTGATGCGGATAGCTAAGTCAGGCAGTTAAACAGGGTATTAGGTACAAGGTAGGCACCATTTCGGGTGCGATATATTGGATGTGATCATGAAGTACACGAACAGTCAAGACTCTTACCAAGAACAGCTTTCGGCCCTGGCCGATGGCGAGCTGGATGCTGCGCAGGCGCAGGCCTTGGTAAGCGCCAGCATGACAGACGCCCAGTTGCTGCAAACCTGGGCAAGCTACCATGCCATTGGCGATGCGCTGCGGGCTCATAGCAGTGATGCGCATGCAGCTACAGCGCGCCTTTCAGATGCACCACGCCATGTCAGCGCAGCGCAGCCTACGGGCCCAGTGCAGTCCACCCCTTCTGTGTTGGCGACTGCACCCGTTGTGCAAATCATGGCTCCTCAAGTCGCAGCCAATGATTCTGTCTGGCGCTGGAAGCTGGTAGCCGGTGTGGCCGCTTTGGCCGCAGTGGGCTCGGTGATGTGGTCATTGGTAGGCTTGCAAGGCGGCCCCGTCGGTACGCAGCTAGCCCAGCGCAGCAGCCCCGCATCCGCCGCAGTAGCCCTGCCAGTGGTGGCCGCCGCTCAAGAGGTAGCCCCCGTAATGATCCGTGACCCGCGGTTGGACGAGCTTTTAGCAGCGCACAAGCAGTTTGGCGGTGCATCGGCTTTACAGCAGCCCGCAGGCTTTTTGCGTAACGCCACCTTCACTCCTACAGGACGCTGATGATGCGGATGGTACCCTTGTTTTTTAAGCGTTTTGGCGCTCTAGCCCAATCAAATGTCGCGGGAGCAGCTATTATTTCAATAGCTTTAAGTATGGTTGGTACGGTAACCACTGCCAACGCCCAGTCGCCATCGGGTGTGCCCACCGAGTCTGTGCTCAGCATCAACGACTGGCTGCTGCGCATGCACGACGCGGCCATGAAAAAACGCTCTTATATCGGCACCTTGGTGCAGTCCTCGCCGCAAAACATCAGCAGCGCCCGCATATGGCACGCCTGTGATGGCGCGCAGCAAATGGAGCGTGTCGAAACCCTCACTGGCGCCCCACGCTCCACTTTCAGGCACAACGACAAGCTGGTGACCTTCATGCCAGATGCCAAGCTGGTGCGGATAGAAAAACGTGAACAAGTTGGCGGTTTTCCTGAGGTGCTCAAACCTGGCGTGGGCAGCATCCCTGAGTTTTATTCCGTCAAAGCACTCGGTGCAGAGCGTATCGCCGGGCTGGATGCCGACGTGGTGCAACTGGTGCCCAAAGACGCTTTGCGCTTTGGCTACCGCATTTGGACAGAGAAAAAATCCAGTCTGGTGCTGAAACTGCAAACTCTGGATGGCGGGGGCGCGGTGTTAGAGCAAGCTGCGTTCTCCGAGTTGCAACTCGACGCTCCAGTGAAGATGGAAAAACTCATGCAGATGATGGCCGCCACTGAAGGCTACAAAGTAGACCAACCCGCGATCAGCAAAACCACTGCTATCGCAGAGGGCTGGCTCATGAAGTTGCCGGTGGCTGGCTTCAAATCATTGAGCTGCTACAAACGCGGCGCTGCCAGTGCCCAGGGCAACGCCAATACCAGCGGCGTGACCACGCCGCAAGCTGAGCCGACCTTTCAATGGCTCTTCTCTGATGGTTTGGCGACGGTGTCACTCTTTGTCGAAGATTTTGACAAAACACGCCATACCCAAGAGGGCATGATTGCCAGTGGCGCTACGCACACCTTGCTCAAACGCATGAACGAATATTGGTTGACGGCGGTCGGCGAAGTGCCGCCTCAAACGTTAAAGAATTTTGCGCAAAGTCTCGAGCGCAAGCGGTGATCTCGCAAGTTTTGTTTTGGTAGTTTTATTCAGTCAGTGCTTAACAGGAAATTTATGAATCGTTTTAGCCCTTCATCCTTCGGTCTGTCCTATGTATTTGCTGCGGTACTTGGCGTGTGCACAGTAGCTAGTGTGCTGCCCACGCCGGCGCAGGCGCAGAGCGCACCCAGTGTGCGCGGTCTGCCCGATTTTGCCGATTTAGCCGAGGCCGCCAGCCCCAGCGTGGTGAATATCCGGACACTGGAAAAATCCAAAGCCAGTGCTGCTGCAGGGCCAGGCGGAAGTGGTATGGACGAAGAAATGCAAGAGTTTTTTCGCCGCTTTTTTGGTGACCGCGTACCAATGCCCAACGGGCCACGCTCAGGCCCTCGGCCTAGCCCAGCACCCAATCAGGAAGGCGAAGAAACACCACGCGGCGTCGGCTCGGGTTTTATTCTGTCAGCCGACGGTTTTATCATGACCAATGCGCATGTGGTCGAAGGCGCGGATGAGGTGCTGGTTACCCTCACCGATAAGCGCGAGTTCAAAGCCAAAATCATCGGTGCTGACAAGCGCACCGATGTCGCTGTGGTCAAAATCGAGGCTACGGGTCTGCCTGCCGTGAAGATTGGCGATGCCACCAAAATCCGCGTCGGCGAATGGGTGATGGCCATCGGCTCTCCTTTTGGCCTGGAAAGCACCGTGACCGCCGGTATCGTCAGCGCCAAACAGCGTGATACCGGCGACTACCTGCCTTTTATTCAAACCGACGTGGCTATTAACCCCGGCAACTCCGGCGGGCCACTCATCAATATGCGCGGCGAAGTAATTGGTATCAACAGCCAGATCTATTCTCGCTCAGGCGGGTTCCAGGGCATTTCGTTTGCCATCCCTATTGACGAGGCTACCCGAGTCAGTGAGCAGTTGCGCACCAATGGCCGGGTCTCGCGCGGACGTATTGGCGTGTCGATTGATAACGTAACCAAAGAAATTGCGGAATCCATCGGTTTGGGCAAACCGCAAGGTGCTTTGGTGCGCAGCGTTGAAGCCGGTGCGCCAGCGGAAAAAGCGGGTGTGGAGGCCGGTGACATCATTACCAAATTCGATGGCAAAACCATCGAGAAATCCTCTGACCTGCCCCGCATGGTGGGCAGCATCAAGCCCGGTACTAAAAGCACGGTGACCGTGTTTCGTCGTGGTGCAGCCAAAGACTTGGCCGTGATGGTGGCTGAGGTAGAGCCAGAAAAACCAAAGGCGGCACGCCCAGCGGCCAAAG
>JAYVDN010000378.1:0-3738 GCA_043749385.1 Polaromonas sp. | reverse complement strand
GGGTATTCGATGAACAGCTCGTCGTGCGGGATGCGTTTGTCTTGCAACTGGGTGCGAATCATCCCGATGGCCGCTTGGCATTTGCTCCAGGCGTTGGGCCAGCTAAAGCCCCACGTGACTTCGGCTTTGAAGCCGTCGCGGTAGCCGCCCACTACCTTAAGCTGCTCGGGGCGTGGGTGGCCTGTGGCGCCCGTCATGCGCACTTGGTGGTTGCCCAGGTCATCTAACTGCACGGTGCTCAGGTCTAGCACTACGTCGGGCGAGGCGTAGGCGTGGGGGTTGTGCACCTCGTACAAGAGTTGTTGGCGCACGGTGTCAAAGTTGACGAGGCCGCCGGTTTGCGGGGCTTTGGCGATGATGGCGGTGCCATCAATCTGCACGCGGGCCATGGGATAGCCAATGTGCGCTAAGTCGGGGATGGCTTGCCAGGCGTCCAGGCTGCCAAAATTGCCGCCGCTGCCTTGGCCAGAGCATTCGAGTAGGTGGCCTACGGCCAAGCCTTGCGCCAGCAAGCCCAGCTCTTGCGGGGTGCGGGCGTCTTCCAGCTTCCAGCCCAACTCATGCACTAAGGGGGCTAAAAATAAAGCGGCATCTGCCACACGGCCAGTGATAACAATCTCTGCGCCCTGCTGCAAGGCGGTAACGATGGGGCGCGCGCCGAGGTAGGCGTTGGCAAACACCATGCGCGCTTGCACGCTGCTGTAGGGTGTGGCGTTGAACAGATGCACCGCATCGCTGCCCAGGTCCTGCAGCACTTCGTCGCCTGTCACCACGGCGATGCGTGCTGACAATCCTTTCGCAGTCAAGGCGTGTTGCAATGCTGCGCCGCAAGCCTGTGGGTTCAGGCCGCCTGCGTTGCAAATAAATTTACAGCCGCGTGCCTGCATCAGCGGCCACAGGCGCAGCAGCATGGGCAGCACATCGCGGGCGTAGCCTAGCGAGGCATCTTTCTGTCGGTCTTTTTGCAAAATGGCCAAGGTGAGCTCGGCCAAGTGGTCGCTGCACACATACTGCGCGCCGCCGCGCTCAATACTGGCTACCACGGGTTCCCAGTTGTCGCCATAAAAGCCCAGGCCAGCCGCGACGGTGACAGCTGATGGAGGTGAAATAGACGCTGTGGGTAACAAGATAGGGATTACCAGAGTAAAAGATTTGGGCTTGCGCTCGTATATTGCGTGCTGTTGGTAAAAATGATTATGGAGATAAAGTGCAGTTTCTGCAATTGGTGATTAGTGGCATATCGCAGGGCTGTATTTACGGCTTGATCGCTTTGGGTTTTGTACTCATCTACAAGGCCACAGAGACGGTGAGCTTTGCCCAAGGCGAGATGATGATGCTGGGTGCGTTTGGTGGCTTGGCATTGATGACTGCGCTGAACTTCCCCTTCTGGATCACCATTCCCGCCGTCATGCTGGCGATGGCGGTATTTGGCGTGCTGCTAGAGCGCGTGGTCATTCGCCCTATTCTTGGCCAGCCTGCGTTTTCTATTGTCATGCTCACCATTGGCATTGGTTATGTGGCGCGCGGCCTCATTACCATGATCCCCGGTATTGGCACTGAGACGCATACCTTGCCTGTGCCCTACAAAGACCAGGTCACCAACTGGCAAGGCCTGGTGATTAACTGGGAACAGATGGCCATCATCGCGGCCACTGCCGTGCTGTGCGCTTTGCTGTTTGTGATCTTTCGCTACAGCAAGATGGGCATTGCCATGCAGGCCGCGTCGCAAAACCAGTTGGCCGCCTACTACATGGGCATTCCGGTGAAGCGCTTGAATGGCTTAGTATGGGGCTTGTCTGCCGCCGTGGCCGCCATTGCGGGCTTGCTGCTCGCACCTATTACTTTTGTGCACGCCAACATGGGGTTCATCGGACTCAAGGCCTTTCCGGCTGCAGTGGTGGGCGGTTTCGGTAGCTTGCCCGGTGCGATTGTGGGCGGCATCATCATTGGGCTGGTGGAGAGCTTGAGCGGGTTTTATTTGCCAGAGGGCGTGAAGGACATTGCGGCTTATGTGGTGGTGTTGATCATGCTGATGGTCAAACCCAATGGGCTGTTTGGCGAGAAGTTGCGCAAGAAAGTATGAATATATAAACTATGCGATTTATTTTTAAAACCAATTACACGCAGGACATTGCACTGGCCAAGCACGGTGGGCATATTTTTTGGTATGCGGCGCTGATGGTGGCCTTGGTTGTCGCCCCCTTTGTGCTGCCCGAGTACTGGCTGGCGCAGCTCACCTTTGTGTTGATCTACTCAGTGGTGGGTCTGGGGCTGATGCTGCTGGCAGGCTTTACCGGGTTATTCTCCATCGGCCACGCAGCCTTCTTGGGTGTGGGTGCGTACACGCAGGCAGTGCTTACCAATATGGGTTGGCCGTTCCCCATTGCGCTGGCCGTGGCAGCGGGCTTGTCTGCTGCCGTGGGCGTAGTGGTGGGTCTGCCTGCGCTGCGCGTGAAGGGTATTTATCTGGGCATTGCCACGCTGTCGTTTGGGTTTATCGTGGAAGAAGTTTTTGCGCGTTGGGAGTCTGTTACCCATGGCAATGCGGGCTTGACGGTCAAGTCACCCGAGATGTTTGGCTGGAGCGCCAACAGCTCAGAAGAGTTTTATGCAATCTGCCTGGTCGTGACCGTGGTAGCTACATTGGCGGTGCTCAATATATTGCGCTCACCTACTGGACGCGCTTTTGTGGCGATTCGAGATTCCGAAATATCAGCGCAGAGCATGGGCATACACCTCGCACGCTACAAGACGCTGTCGTTTGCATTGTCAGCCGCGCTGGCGGGCATTGGCGGCGCGCTGTATGCGCACAAGCTGCGCTTTATCTCGCCCGACCAGTTCAATATTGTGCAGTCTATTGACTTGCTGCTGATGGTGGTGATCGGTGGCTTGGGCTCTGTGCACGGTGCATTTTTGGGTGCGATATTTTTGATCACCATGCCGCAATTGATTGCCTTGGCTAAAGACTATTTGCCTGCAGCTATTGGGCAAGCTACAGGCTTGCAAGGCTTGGTGTATGGCCTATTGTTGATAGCGTTTGTGTTGTTTGAGCCGATGGGTTTGTATGGCCGCTGGCTCAAGGTGCGCACCTATTTCCAGCTCTTCCCGTTCTACCGCAAGGGTATGTTCAAACGGCAAAAGAGCTTCTTGAAATCGGATCGTCTGAAATGAACCCCCACGCTTGCCACTTCGTGTGCTACGCTGCCCCCCGAGGGGGCCTTCGTGCCTTGGGGCGGCCCGGCGGCACTCAATCATGAGCGAAATACTTCTCAGCGCTAAAGATTTGAGTGTCCGCTTTGGCGGTGTGCTGGCCGTCAATAAAGTGAGTTTTGATGTGCGCCCCGGTGAAGTGTTTACATTGATCGGCCCCAACGGCGCGGGCAAGACCACAGTGTTTAACCTGATCAGCCGCATCTACACACCCACTACCGGCAGCATTAGCTACTTGGGCAAAGACCTGATAGCCCAAGCACCGCACCAAGTAGCCAGCCTTGGCATAGCACGTACCTTTCAAAACATCGAGCTGTTCGAGCACGCCACGGTGCTGCATAACTTGTTGATCGGCGGTCACACGCAGCGCAGCACCGGGTTTTTAAGTGAGCTGTTCTTTACCCAAAAAACCCGCGATGCCGAGCTGATGGCGCGCGAACGCGCCGAAAAAGTGATTGAGTTTCTCGACCTGCAGCACCATCGCGACAGCATGGTGGCCGGCTTGCCCTACGGTGTGCGCAAGGTGGT
>JAYVDN010000377.1:0-5526 GCA_043749385.1 Polaromonas sp. | reverse complement strand
GTTGATGCGGTTGTCGCGCACAAACTGCTCCATGCCCCACTCTTTGATAAAGCCGTGGCCACCAAACACCTGCATGCAGGCATTGGTCGAAATATGGCCGTTGTCGGTGATAAAGGCTTTGACGATGGGCGTCAGCAGCGACAGCATCTCGTCGCTGTCTTTGCGGGTTTTTTCGTCTGGGTGGTAATGCGCTTTGTCCAGCAGCACGGCACAGAATAATGACAGCGCGCGGCCACCCTCGGCATAGGCCTTGGCTGTCAACAGCATTTTGCGCACATCGGGGTGCACGATGATGGGGTCCGCCGGCTTGTCTTTGGCCTTCGCGCCTGAGAGCGAGCGCATCTGGATGCGGTCTTTGGCATACGCCAGCGCATTTTGGTAGGCCACTTCGGTCAAACCGAGCGACTGGTTCCCAACGCCCAAGCGTGCCGCGTTCATCATCACAAACATGCCCTGCATGCCCTTGTTTGGCTGGCCGACCAGGGTGCCGTAGGCGTTGTCGATGACGATTTGCGCCGTAGCGTTGCCGTGGATGCCCATTTTGTGCTCCAGGCCACCGCAATAGATACCATTGCGCTCACCCGGTGAGCCATCCGCCTTGACCACAAACTTGGGTACGATGAACAAACTCACCCCCTTGATGCCCGGGGGCGCGTCCGGCAGGCGTGCCAGCACGAGGTGGATGATGTTGTCCGTCATGTCGTGCTCACCCGCGCTGATGAAAATCTTGTTACCGGTGATGCGGTAGCTGCCGTCCGACTGTGGCTCGGCTTTGGTGCGCATGAGCCCTAAGTCAGTGCCGCAATGTGGCTCGGTCAGGCACATGGTACCGGTCCACTCGCCACTGGTCATTTTTTTCAAATAAGTTTTCTTTTGCTCGTCTGTGCCGTGTGCGTGCAAGGCGGCGTGTGCGCCATGCGTCAGGCCTGGGTACATGGTCCAAGCTTGGTTGGCCGAGTTCATCATTTCGTAAAAGCACTGGTTGATGACCAGTGGCAAACCTTGGCCACCATATTCCGGATCGCCGCTTAGCGCCGCCCAACCGCCTTCTACGTATTGGCTGTACGCCTCCTTGAAGCCTTTAGGCGTAGTCACGGCGTGGGTGACCTTGTCATGGGTGCAGCCTTCTTCGTCGCCGCTGATGTTGAGCGGAAAGATCACATCAGATGCAAACTTACCGCCTTCTTCCAAAACCGCGTTGATGGTGTCCGTATCAATATCGGCATGGCGGGGAATGGTCTTCAAATCGTCGGTAACTTTGAGTAGTTCATGCATCACAAACTGCATGTCGCGTAAAGGTGGGGTGTAAGTTGGCATGTCAAGATCTCCAGAAAAAGAAGTAAAAACTGATAAAGTGGGAAAAATTAATTGAATTTTGTATAAAGCAAAGGTTAACCGGCAAAATTCAGAGTGATTTGATGCCATATCTGGCTAAAACATGGTCAAAACCTTTGTTTGTGCGTGCTATCGAGCCCGCGTTTTTCAAAAACCTCGCCTCGTAATGCAGCGCCAAAATCAGTCCGTGCATCTCAAAAGCGATTTGGCTTTCGTCAGAATCTGTGGGCAAATGCCCCATTTCTTTGGCTTGCTGCACCGCGCGGTGCACGGCAGCCAGCCAGGTTTTGACAGAGCTTGCCAGCGCATCACGCACTGGCCCAGGCCGGTCGTCAAACTCCGCCGCGCCGCTGATAAAAATACAGCCCGCCTGCACCTCGCCCGCGACCAGCAGCATCCATTTGTCGAACAGCACCCGCAGGCGCGGCAGCCCGCGCGGTGCTTCTAAGGCTGGGTAAAACACGCCTTGCTCAAATTGTTTGAAATACTCGCGAATCACGGAGATCTGCAGCTCCTCCCGCGAGCCAAAGTGCGCAAACACCCCCGACTTGCTCATCTGCGTCACCTCCGCCACCACGCCAATGCTCAGACCTTCCAGCCCCAAGTGCGTCGCCAGTCCCATGGCAGCATCCACAATCGCAGCCTTGGTTTGTTGCCCCTTCAGCATGGCGCGGCTATCCGTCGCAGAGGCTGAATCAGCTGTCGTACGGCGCAACGGTAATTTGGTGATTGGGGTCATATGAATTCGATCAATAACTCGGTTAAAAATAAAAACGAACGGTCGTGCTATTTTGCAGCATTGTAAGACACTTGGGCGGTATGCGTCGCTTTTAGAGAGATTTTTCTAGGCTAGATACGGGAAAACCCGCGGTTTGGTGGATTTTGAAGCAGTTGACGCAAATTTTTACTATTAAAATAATAGCTGTTTAGGCAATAAATACGCCGGCTAGAGGCATATTTATATGGGAAAATTTAGATTTCTAAATGTCTCTATAGAATCACGGCATTTATTCAGTCCAGCGTCACTTTTATCCCATTCCCTTGATTACACAACAACATATCGCTATCGTCGGCGCTGGTTTTGCCGGTCTGGCCAGCGCGACGCTGTTAGCGCGGGCGGGTCATCTCGTCACTGTTTTTGAAAAATTCGAGGCTCCGCAAGCCGTGGGCGCAGGCATTTTGATTCAACCCACCGGCTTGGCAGTCATGCGAACGCTGGGCATCTACGACGACATTCTTGCCCACGGGGCTCGGGTCAACAACTTGTGCGGTGTCAGCCATACTCGACATGGCCAATGCTCAAAAGCTTGAATTTGCAAACACTGGTGGGAGTTCGCAAAAGCTGGTTGGGCGGGGAGTTAAAGCTAAATAGCCAATATCCCAAGTGCCAGACGCAAACTGTCACAATCTGCAACTGAATGTAAATTAATAAAAGCTAGCACATATTCACGTTTTTTCATAATTTTCAAAAATTCTTTTTGGTAATATTCACATATTGGGCAAATTCGTTACAAAAAGACGACATGTATGCGCTGCGTGTTAACTATTTCATACATTTAGGCGTAAACTAGCTATGCAGCCATACCGATTGTGTCTACTGACGGTTACAAAATGCTGTAATTTCTACAGTTTGTAGTACTTAAATTTTAATTTATAGGATTTTAAAAATGAAAAAACTTTTGCTTACGTCTTTGGCCGCTGCGGCTCTGTCTTTGGCCTCTTTGTCTGCTTCTGCAGCTAGCGTGACTGGTGACTTCAATGTGACGGTGACTTTGAATCCGCTTTGCAAATCTACATCAACCTTGCAAACACTGGCGTTTGGTCCTTACGATGCAATAACTCAAGCGACAGATTTGACGGCTACAGCGGCTATTACATTTGATTGCACACGTGGTTTGGCTGCACCAGTAGTGTCTTTTGATAATGAAATTGCTAGCAGCACCACTTATGGTGTGCTCGCTGGTTTGAACTACAAGGTTGTTGTTGCTACCCCAGTAACTTCTGGCGGTGCCTCTGCAACTGCTAATGCTGGTGTCATTGGTTCGGCAAAATCATACAGCTATGGTTTGACGGGTACGATGCTTGCTGGTCAAGCAGGCGATTGTGCTGGCGCAAATGCTGCTGGTTGCAATGTACTTGCAACTTCAACGACACGTACGCTCAAGCTGACTTACTAAATTTAGTTGGTTTCAAGGCCCAGCGCCCAGCGGTTGACTGCTGGGTGCAGTCCAGTTTCTACGCTATCCACGAAAGACGGCCATGTTTCAATTGTTAAAAAACTGTATGCGCACAACGCCAAAGTTAGTCTTCGCTTGTGTTGCAGCCATGAGCTTGCAGTCCTTTCCTGCTCTCGCGGCTCAAGTTAGTGGTCAGTTTAATGCCACGGTGACATTGGTTCCCGCACCTGCTAAGCCCTCGGTGCCTGTTGTACCACCCGTAGTTACTCCCGTACAGCCGGTCATTGCACCGCCTGGATTGCCTGTTTCAGCTTTTTGCACAAGGGATAACCTTCCAAACGCAAATGGCGCTGTGGTTACCGTGGTCTGCACCACAGGTACGGTGGTAGGTGCCAGCACAGCTGACAATACCTTCTCACTTGCGAATGGCGGTAGTTATCGGTATGTGACTCAGGTTACTCCCAACGCTGATTTGAACGATACCTCCAGCACTTTCAGCGGAGCTGGAACAACCACCGCTTGGCGAGTGGTACATCACTCGGGTCGAGACTATCTCGAAATGACGCTAGGTTGGTAGAACGTCTCTTTTTTCTATTTACAAGCAACAGGGTCTCGTCATGTTTTCGTCTAAGTCTTTCAAGCTCGCCCGCACCACATTAGCCGCCTCGTTGGCGATGTTTTGTGCCATTCACGCTGCGCCTGCCATTGCCGGTCCTTTCTCGGTTAGCCCCGTGCGCATTTATATGGGGACGCGTGACCGCGCTACAGCAATAACCATCACCAACGATGGTGATGAAGAGCTGGTGATGCAGGCAGACCTGTACAGTTGGAAACAAAAACCAAACGGTGAAGATGATCTGGTGTTGACCGAAGACATGATATTGTCGCCTCCCATCATCAAAATCGCACCTAAATCACGCCAAGTGGTGCGCCTGGCGATGCTGCGGCCTCGTCCACCTGGTGAGCAGTTGACGTACCGCATGATCGTGCGCGAAATTCCTGAGGCTAAAGCAGCAAGCCCTGATTTGAAGTTGCAAATCGCTTTGGCCTTTTCTATGCCCGTCTTCATCACGCCCAACGGTGTTAAACGCAATGTCGATTGCACCTTAGAGCGCGTCGCTGCCAATACGGTAAGAGCGCTTTGTGAAAACTCGGGCACTGCCTACACGCAAGCGCGCAGGTTGGTGTTGACCAGCGCTGCAGGTGAGGAGTTTGTCAACATCGATGCAAATGGCTATATATTGCCCACAGCCAAACGCAGCTTTGATTTGAAACGTGACGCGGGCAATATCCCTGCGGGCAAAGCCAAGCTGGCCGTCACACATGACGATGGCAAGGTTCAGACTTTTGATGTCACTGTGGCGGAATAACAATCCCAATGAAAAATTACCCTATACCTAGTCGTTTTACCTTGCGTGCCATCCCACTCTTGCTCAGTCTCTGTGCGGGTTTGGTCAGCGCGCAGACTTCGCCAGCCACCAAAGCGCCCGCTGAGCGCGTTGTGCCACTCGAAGTTGTCATCAATGGCATGAAAAGCGGCACGTGGCCACTGATCGAACGCGACGGCATGCTGTTTGCACCCAAAGATGCGTTCGACGAGTGGCGTGTTTCGTTGCGCCCGTCTGCTGTCAGTGTGCGCTACCAAGACACAGACTACTATTCCTTGGCGGGTGTGCCAGGCTATGAATCCACCTTCAATGCCACAACCCAGTCGGTTGACGTTAAGTTTTCTCCTCTGGCATTTGGCGCTACACGCATCGAGAGCGAGCAATACAAACAACCCGTGGTCACCAGTGTGTTGCCAAGCATGTTTGTTAATTATGATTTGAGCTATTCCTCACAAGTGCTGCGCAACGCCCCGTCGGTGAAGGAACTGGGCTTGTTGTCAGAAATTGGCGTTTCTAACGAATGGGGCGTGTTTACCACCAGCATCGCTGGTCGCAATTTGACGGACGATAGCCTCGTAGGCACCCCACGGAAATGGGTTCGCTTGGAGTCCACTTTCACCAAAGAC
>JAYVDN010000376.1:0-1604 GCA_043749385.1 Polaromonas sp. | reverse complement strand
AAGATGAACCGATATTCGTCTTTAGGTGCAACCAAACCTCGGCAAACTGGGTCAACTTACGGTAAAGCTTTTGTGCACGCGTTTTGGGCGTTTTGGAAGCATTGGTTGATCAAGCGTGGGTTTTTAGATGGTTGGCCGGGTTTTGCGATTGCCTTGTCTTATTTTGAAGTGACTTTTTACCGGTATGCCAAAGCGGTCGAGCTGCAACACCAAAGTGAATGGCAAGAGCAGTGGAAGAATATTTCGAGTCGATGAGCAGCACTCAGGTGGCAAGTATGGCTGTAATTTTTTGAGGGTAAAAGCATAAATATGAGCATCAATACAAACCTCATTCCTCGTAGAACTGCATTGGCACTGCCTCTGTGTTTGGCGCAGCCAGTTTGGGCCCAGTTTCGGGTAGAGATATCAGGAATAGGTGTTACCCAGTTGCCCATTGCCATTGTGCCGTTCAAAGGTGAAGACGCTTCACCGCAGAAGATCGCCAGCATCGTCATGGCCGATTTGCTGCGCAGCGGCCAGTTCAAGCAGATAGACGCTACGGGCAGTGTGCTGGACGAAGTTGCCCGCCCGGATATGAGCCCATGGAAGCAAAAGGGCGCTGACCACTTGGTGGCGGGCAGCGTCACCAAACTGGCCGATGGACGTTTTGACGTGCGTTTTCGCCTATGGGACGCGGTACGCGGACAAGATTTAGGGTCGCAAAGTCAAGCCGTGGTGACAGGTGACCTGCGCTTCGCAGCGCACCGGATCGCAGATTTCATCTACGAAAAACTCACTGGCGAAAAAGGCGTTTTTTCTACCCGCATCAGCTATGTGACGAAGGCTGGCACCCGCTACACCTTGTGGGTAGCCGATGCAGATGGTGAGGGCGCGCAAACGGCGTTGCCTGGTACTGAACCCATCATTTCGCCATCATGGTCGCCCTCGGGGTCGCAGCTAGCCTATGTGTCGTTTGAATTGCGCAAACCGGTGGTGTACGTGCAGGACGTTGCCACGGGGCGCAAACGCATATTGGCTAACTTTAAAGGGTCCAATAGCGCCCCATCCTGGTCGGCAGACGGTAGAACCTTGGCCGTCACGCTCAGCCGCGACGGCGCCTCCCAAATTTATGGGATGGACAGCGCTGGGGGAGAGCCGCGAAAATTGAGCCAATCCAACAGCATTGATACCGAACCTGTGTTTTCTAGCGACGGCAAGTCTATTTATTTTGTGAGCGACCGTGGTGGCTCGCCGCAAATCTACCGCATGCCGGTAGGCGGCGAGGGCGCTGGGCGGGCTGAGCGGGTCAGTTTCACGGGCAGTTACAACATATCGCCCGCGCTGAGCCCTGATGGGCGAAGCTTGGCCTACATCTCCCGCGTGGGTGGTGCGTTCAAGCTGCATGTGATGGAGCTGGGCGGCGGGGCTGCGGTGGCGATCACAGATTCCACCGCAGATGAGCGGCCTAGTTTTGCACCGAACAGCAAATTGATCATGTACGCCACCCGGCAAGGTGGACGAGAGGCCTTGATGACCACCACCTTAGACGGCAAAATTAAGGCACGTCTGGGTGCGCAAGGAGGCGATATTCGTGAGCCTCATTGGGGGCCGTTTCAGAAGTAGTG
>JAYVDN010000375.1:0-2998 GCA_043749385.1 Polaromonas sp. | reverse complement strand
TCCAGTGCGTTGCGCATGGCGGCTCCGACTTCAGGGGTTCAATGGTTACGGCTTGGTGTAGGCATCAATCAGTGCCTTGCCTTCAGGGCCAGCTTTTTCAAGCCATTCCTTGAGCATCACATCGCCGACTTTTTTCATGTCGGCCTTCAATTGTGCCGAAGGCGCGACGATGTTCATGCCATTGGCCTTGAGCTTGTCCAGCGAGTCGGTGTTGGTCTTTTTGGAAGCTGCCAGTCCGCGCACTTCGGCATCGGCAGCGGCTTTCATCAGGGCGGCTTTGGTGGGTGCGTCCAGCGCATCCAGGGCCGCCTTGTTGACGATGACGGCGTTCTTTGGCAGCCAGGCTTGCGTGTCATACCAGTACTTGATGTGCTCATAGGTTTTGGTGTTCACGCCGGTAGAGCCGGAGGACATATACGATTCGACCACGCCGGTCGCCATGGCTTGGGACAGCTCGGCTGCTTGCACGGTAACGGGCTGCGCGCCCACCAGCTCAGCGATGCGCGAGGTGGCCGGGCTGTAGGCGCGCCACTTCACACCCTTCAGGTCGGCGGCAGAGGCAATCGGCTTTTTCACGTAAATGCCCTGGGGTGGCCACGGCACGCTGTACAGCATGGCCATGCCTTGCTCGCCCAGCTTTTTATCCATGGTGGGTTTGGTGATTTTGTACAGCTTCATCGACTCGTCGTAGCTGTCGGCTAAAAATGGCATGCCGTCAACGCCCCATATTTGCCATTCATTCTGGTAGTTGGCAAGCAAAATCTCGCCAATCTGTGCCTGCCCGCCTTGCACAGCGCGCTTGATTTGATCGGCTTTGAACAGCGAGCCATTGGCATGCACGGTGATCTTGAGCTTGCCGCCCGTGGCGACGTCTACGTCTTTGGCAAACTGCTCCAAGTTGATGGTGTGAAAGTTATTGGCGGCGTAGCCAGCGGGCAGGTCCCACTTGGTTTGGGCAAAGGCGCTGGTTGCAGCGGTGGCTAGCAGGATAGCAATCAGTTTGAGTTTCATACAACGCTCCGAGAGTAAAGATGGTTTGATGTGAAAGCATAGAGGGGAAAGTGGTATTTGGTACCCCGTGTAATCCCCAAAGGGGGCTAGTTTGTCTTGTGTGGAGGCAGTCTTGTACGGGAGCTGATAGGCAATCAATCGCCATAGCCCCCAACCCGACCGGTTCGCAGCCCGGGAGTCAGCCTTCCCGCTATCCCTTGAGGTATGCTACAAATCAATCATGACACACGAAACTCTCCCCTCCATACGTTGGCAATTCTGGGTCGACCGTGGCGGCACATTCACGGATGTGGTGGGTAAAAAGCCGGATGGTTCCTTGGTAACGCATAAGCTGCTGAGCGAGAACCCTGAGCAGTACCCAGACGCGGCGGTGGCGGGCATTCGCCACCTTTTGGGACTGAGACCGGGTGAAGCGGTGACGCCCGAGCGGGTGGAGTGCGTGAAGATGGGCACCACGGTGGCTACCAATGCCCTGCTGGAGCGCAAGGGCGAGCCTACCTTGCTGGTGACGACCCAGGGTTTTAAAGATGCGCTGCGCATCGCCTACCAAAACCGCCCGCGTTTGTTTGACCGGCATATTGTGCTGCCCGAACTGCTGTACAGCGCTGTCGTTGAGGCGGGTGAGCGTATCGGTGCTGACGGAGTGGTGCTTACGGCATTGAATGAAGCACTACTAAAAACAGAGCTGCTCGCGCAATATGCTAAAGGGCTACGGTCGGTTGCGATTGTATTTTTGCATGGTTACCGGTATACGCAACATGAGCTGGCTGCTGAGCGCGTCGCGCGCGAGGTGGGCTTTACCCAGATCAGCGTGAGCCACAAAACCAGCCCGATGATGAAGCTCGTCAGCCGGGGTGACACTACGGTGGTTGACGCATATCTGTCGCCCATTTTGCGCCGCTACGTGCAAACCGTGGCGGGCGATATGCCGGGTGTGAAGGTGTTTTTCATGCAGTCGTCCGGTGGCTTGACCGATGCGCATGCCTTCCAGGGCAAGGACGCTATTTTGAGTGGCCCGGCGGGGGGCATCGTGGGTATGGCGCGCACCGCGCAGCTGGGCGGGTACGACAAGGTGATTGGCTTTGATATGGGCGGCACATCGACCGATGTGAGCCATTTTGCGGGCGAGTTTGAGCGCGAGTTTGAAACCCAGGTAGCGGGGGTGCGCATGCGCGCGCCGATGATGAGCATCCACACCGTGGCGGCGGGCGGTGGTTCGATATTGGAGTTTGACGGCTCGCGCTTTCGCGTAGGCCCGCAGAGCGCAGGTGCCAACCCTGGCCCGGCCTGCTACCGCCGTGGTGGGCCACTGGCGGTGACAGATGCCAACGTGATGCTGGGCAAAGTGCAGCCGCGTTATTTCCCCAAAGTGTTTGGCCCCAAGGCAGACGAAGCGCTGAGCTACGAGGCCACGCTGGAGAAATTCAACGCCATGGCCTATGCAGTGGACAGGTCTCAAGCAATAGGGGACAGGGCAGAGGCGAAACGCAGTGTGCAAGAGATTGCAGAAGGTTTTATCCATATTGCCGTGCAGCAGATGGCCAACGCGATCAAGAAAATATCCGTGGCGCGCGGCTACGACGTGACGCGCTACACCCTGCAATGCTTTGGCGGCGCGGGGGGGCAGCACGCTTGTTTGGTGGCCGATGCACTGGGCATGACGCGCGTGTTTGTGCACCCACTGGCGGGCGTGCTGAGCGCCTACGGCATGGGCTTGGCGGACCAAAACGTGATCCGCGAACAGGCGGTAGAAGTGCGCCTGAGTGCGCAGGCTTTGACTGAAGTGCGCAGCAAGTTGGCCACCCTTTGCGACGCAGCTCGCACCGAGCTAGAGCGCCAGCAGGTAGCCAAGGGCGCAGTGACGGTGCACCAGCGCGTGCATGTGAAGTACGAAGGTACAGATACGGCGCTGATTGTGCCGCTAGGTGATCTCGCGCACATAGAAGCCGCCTTTGAGCGCGCCTACCAACAGCGCTTTGCTTTCCTG
>JAYVDN010000374.1:0-2839 GCA_043749385.1 Polaromonas sp. | reverse complement strand
CGTGATGGCGCGTATTTTTGCATACAAAATGGTTTTGTCAAGTCTAGCTTGTGACTTTTTGGAGGTGGCTATGGGGATGGGTTTCGCGCATAGGTGTCGCGTTTGCGGCACAGCGTATGCCAAGGTTGGTGCGAGCAGGTGTTTCGGGCCTGGCGTGGCACATTTTATGATCACAATCACACGGTAGCCCAATAAAATGTCACGGGAGCAGCTCCTATATGCATAGTGACATGCTAGCGCAAAACACACGTGGCAACCCCACAGCGCCAGTGCCGCGCGCGTCCCCAGTCAAATGCGTGGCCTCAATCTCCGGTCAAGTAGCCAATCACCAGAAAAGTTGACGAAACCCTATTTTGCATACAAAATACACAAATGACCGCAGATATCATCAGCATTCCCCGCGCCAGCCTACACGAGCAGGTAGCCTACCGACTCAGAGAACTCCTTGTGGAAGGCCATATCGCCCCAGGCGCCAAGCTCAACGAACGCGAGCTGGCGGAGCGGCTCAGCGTCTCCCGCACCCCTTTAAGAGAAGCCATCAAAATGCTCGCAGCCGAGGGCCTGGTCGAGCTGTTGCCCAACCGGGGCGCGGTGGCGGTGAGCCTGAGCGAGCAAGATGTGCTCGATACCTTTGAGGTCATGGCCGGGCTGGAGGGCATGTCGGGCGAGCTGGCGGCCCAGCGCGTTACCGATGCTGAACTGGCCGAGATCAAGGCGCTGCACTACGAAATGCTGGCCGCCCACACCCGGCGTGACTTGTCCGGCTACTACCGGCTTAATGCGCAAATCCACCAAGCCATTAACCAAGCCGCCAAAAACCCCGTGCTGCAAACCACCTACACGCAGGTTAATGCGCGGCTGCAAGCGCTGCGCTTTCGGTCTAACCAAGACGAGGCCAAATGGCAAAGCGCCGTCACAGAGCACGAGCACATGATCGACGCGCTGGAGCGGCGCGATGGCGCGGCCCTGCGCGCCGTGCTGGTGCAACACCTGCATAACAAACGCGATGTCGTCATAGCCCAAGTGCGCGCCGCACCCCCCGCTACCAGCCAGAAAGCCTCCGCATGAACGCGCCACTGCCATTAAAAGTTACCCAAGAAGCTGCCAAAGCCGCCGCCGAGCAAGTTGCACGCGCCAGCAACGAAGTGGCCGGCCTGCTGGCCCAGCGCCTGGTGCAAGAGACCCAAGGCGAGGTGCTGTTCAGCCCCGCAGACCGTGGCCGCTATGCCACCGACGCGTCGATTTACCAGGTCAGCCCCATCGGCGTGTTTGTGCCCAAAAGCGGGTACGACGTGCAGACCGCCGTCGACATTTGCCGAGACATGCAGGTGCCCATCGTGCCGCGCGGCGGCGGTACCAGCCAGTGCGGCCAAACCGTGGGCGCTGGCCTGGTGATAGACCATGCAAAACACCTGCGCCGCATCCTGCGCGTAGACACCGAGCAACGCGAAGTGACGGTGGAGCCCGGCATTGTGCTAGACCACCTGAATGCTCACCTCAAGCCGTATGGCCTGTGGTACCCGGTAGACGTGTCCACCAGCGCGCAAGCCACGCTGGGCGGCATGGCCGGCAACAACTCCTGCGGCTCGCGCAGCATTGCCTACGGCAACATGGTGCACAACGTGTTGGGGGCCGAGATACTGCTCTCCAACGGCCTCAAAATCATTGCCGGTACCTACGCCAACAGCAGCGGGCGGGCCCGCGTACTGGGCGACTATGTGCGAAACATAGCCAGCCAACTGCGCCCTGATATCCAGGCGCTATGGCCCAAGGTGCTGCGCCGTGTCGGCGGCTACAACCTGGATATTTTCAACAACCAGAGCGAGAAGCCCTACACAGCCGACGGCTCCGTCAACCTGGCCCACCTGTTTGTTGGCAGCGAAGGCACGCTGGGCATCACCCAGTCGCTCACGCTCAAACTGAGCGAGCTGCCCAAGGCCAAGGTGCTGGGTGTGGTCAACTTCACCAGCTTTCACAAAGCCATGGACTCGGCCCAGCATATTGTCAAGCTCGGCCCCAGCGCAGTAGAGCTGGTAGACGGCACCATGATCGGCCTGAGCCTGCAAAACCCCGCCTTTGCCCCTACCATCCGCACGGCACTCATCGGCCAGCCCGCCGCTATTTTGCTGGTCGAGTTTTCCGGCAGCAACAAGGCCGACCTGCTGCCCAAAATGAAGCGCTTGGTCGAACTGATGGGCGACCTTGGCTTGCCCGGCAGCGTGGTGGAGATGACGGACGATGCCCCGCAAAAAAACCTGTGGGAAGTGCGCAAGGCCGGCCTGAACATCATGATGAGCCTCAAAGGCGACGGCAAACCGGTAAGCTTTATAGAAGACTGCGCCGTGCCGCTAGAGCACCTGGCCGAATACACCGATGCGCTAACAGAGGTGTTTCAAAAACACGGCTCGCGCGGCACCTGGTACGCCCACGCCAGTGTGGGCACCCTGCATGTGCGGCCGATTTTGGACATGCGCCGCGAAGGCGGCAAAAAAATGCGCGCCATCGCTGAAGAAGCCAGCGCCCTGGTGCGCAAGTACAAAGGCGCCTACAGCGGCGAGCATGGCGACGGCCTGTGCCGTGGCGAATGGATTGAGTGGCAGTTTGGGCCGTGCATTAACGATGCCTTCAAGGCGATTAAAAACCACCTCGACCCGATCAATCTACTGTGCCCTGGCCGCATGGTGGCCATGCCCGGCCACCCGGTGCCGCGCATGGACGATACGCGGGTGATGCGCTTCCCGCCCAGCTACAAGGTGATCCCACTCCAGCCCGCGCTGGACTGGAGCGCCTGGAACGTGCAGAACGACCCGGTGACCGAGCAGACCACCGCCCCCGGTAC
>JAYVDN010000373.1:0-1960 GCA_043749385.1 Polaromonas sp. | reverse complement strand
GCAGGTGGGGCTGGTGGCGATCGGGCGTTGCGTCCACCACCCACGGCTGGCCTTGGTGCAGGTGGATGATGCCAATATGCCCCACCCAAATGTCGGCATTCCAAGGATCGGGCTGCCAGCTTGCAATCTTTTGCCGCTGTTGCACCGTCCAGCCACTGTGCTCAAGCGCTGATTGAGCGCTGGCCTCTAAAGTGGCTGGTGCATGCGGGTTGCCATGGCGGTCCGTAAAAGCAATGAATTGGTCGTCGCGCTTGACCCAAACGAGGTCGCCAGTGCGAAATTGCTGTGGGTCGGGGCGGTAAAGTGGGGTGGCTGTCATGTCGTAGATTTACGATGTTTAAGGCGCTAGCCCTTTAGAATGTCGCGGTAGAAGCTAGTTTTTTGATAGCGTTTGAGGTGCATCTATTGCCATGAACTCAAGCTCTATGTGCGTGCCCGGCTGGGCAGTCTGTGCTGGGGCAGTCTGTGCTGGCGTAACACGCAGTTGCGCGCCTAACGCATGGGCGCGGGCACGCAAGTTGTCCATACCCCGTCCGCCTTCGCGGTGGCCTGCGCCTATGCCGCGGCCGTTGTCTGTGACGCTGAGCAGCACGCGCGGGGCACCCTTAGTAGGCGCAATAGACCAGGTACGCACCACCACGCGGCTGGCACCAGCGTGTTTGATGATATTGGCAAACGCCTCCTGTAAAAAACGAAACAGGTGCATCACCCCCAGAGCCTCCAGGCTCTGGCCGTGCACCGCTATGGGCGGCACCTCTTGCACTTGCCAGTCCAGCTCTATGCCTGCGGCCTCCAGTGCGGGCGCAATGCGCCTGCGCAGGGTGCCCAAAATGGCGGGTAGGTCGCCCTCCATGGGCTCCAGGGAGTCCAGGGTCATGCGCAGCTCTTGCAGCGCGTGGTGCAGCATGTCGGTAATGGCCTGCGGGTCTGGTACAACCTGGCCGCGCACCAGATTGAGCGTTTGCACCAGTTGGCTGCCCAGGCCGTCGTGCATGTCGCGCGTCAGGCGCTGGCGCTCGGCCTCCAGCACCGCGCGCCGCTCGGACTCACGCAGTTGATCGAAGGCTGCAACCAACTGGCTTTCTTTTTGCGCCACGCGCAGCTCCAGGTCTTGGTTCAGCTGGCCTATTTGCTGCACATAGGCGGTGGTGCGCTGCATCAAAACCCAAGTCATGGTGAGCATCAACACCAGGCTGCCCAAGGTCATCCAACGGATGTCGCCGTCACCGGGCACGCCCAGCTGCACTACCGCAAAGTCGCGTATGCCGGAGAGACTGGTGACCAAGCTGGCTACCAGTATCAGGCGTTGGTTGTCGTCCAAGCCCTTGCGTGCGCGCAAAATCAGCATCAGAAAAGTGGTGTTGGATACCACCAGGATCACCCCGCTCCATATGCGGTATAAATTGTAGTTGCCGCTCAGTATGGTGACAGCCAGCCACACGGGCCCCACCCAAAGCATGGCCAGCACCAGCCTGCGGCCCCAGTTTTTTTGCAGGCCAAAAATATCCCATAAAAACAAAATCATGAACCCGCAGTACAGGGTGAACGACAACTTGTGCAGGTAAAACCACACTCCAAACGGCATAGGCGGGTGCACGAGCGGCGTGAGCACAAGGCGCACCACCCATGCGCTAAAGGCCAGGGCCAGCAGGCCAAAGGTAGAGTCGCGGTTTTGCAGCCACAGCACCCCCGCCAGCAGGGCTAGCAGTGCCGAGCAGGCGGCCATCATCCATGTGGCCTGCACTTGCCAGGCATGCACTTTGCTGTAGCGCGCCTCTATCGGGTCTTTGGGGCCCACCAGCACGCTGGACAGGCCACTGTTGCGCAGGCGCTGGCCCTGCACCTCGATGCTGATACGGTTGGCATCCAGGGGCTGCACCAGCAGGGCTGCGGGCAGCGCCACGCTGTAGGGCACGACGCTGGTGTCCACGTAGCCCGGGGTAAGCCAGTGCTCCGAGGC
>JAYVDN010000372.1:0-2796 GCA_043749385.1 Polaromonas sp. | reverse complement strand
GCTGGCTGAGCGGGGCATAGGTGGGACCAACGGCTAGGCTGGCGATGTGAATGGATCGATGGAGGTGAGGTGCTTGGGCGGGGCGCTAGGCTTTGGGCAAAAAGGCGCTCACATCGCCTTGCAACTGCTGCGCGTTCAGCGCCATCGGAGCGCCCAAACGCACGCTGGGCAAAGCTAGGCCCTTGGCAGCGCTACCCACCGGAACCTGGAGGCCCCGCTCAATCGCCTCCACCACCGCTTGGCGAAAACTACAGTTTTGCTGGGCCGCAAGTACTTTTAACTGGGCCAGCAGGGCAGGGGGAAATTCTAAGGATGTGCGCATAATGCCTAAATTATGCCAGACCACCAAATACGCATAACTATTCAGTAAGTTAACGTATAAAAACCCTATTTTTCGTTAAATACCACACGAATTAAGGTGCAAATTTCTCTAATTTTAGCTTGGTACATAAATTCGCATAATTTAGCGTGCTCGCGGCAAGTGAAAATTGCCTGCTCAGCAGGAAAAAGCTCAAAACCATGCTGTTTTAAAGCATTTTTAAGATACAAATAGGGCTGCAGACCAATAGAATATCGCGGGAGCAGCTACTGTATATGTAGCATGCAGATATCCCTCAAGTGCCCACAAGGGGCGGCTAAAACCGCTCGTTCGCGGCCAAATAGCGCCACTGCCCCACCGGCAGCTGGCCCAGCGCCACGCTGCCTATACGCACGCGCTTAAGGCCGGTTACGTGCAAGCCCACCAGTTCGCACATGCGGCGGATCTGGCGCTTTTTGCCTTCTTTAAGCACAAAGCGCAGTTGCTCGGGGTTTTGCCAGTCCACCAGGGCGGGGCGCAATGCCTGGCCATCCAGCGACAGCCCGTGGCGCAGGCGCGCCAGCATGGCGGGCGGGAAGACGGCGCGCACGTCTTGCGAGATCGGCTCAGGCCTGCCGTGGGTGCTGGAGCCGGGCATCTCGGTCACGCGCTGGGGAGCCATCTGGTAGCTCACGCGCACCAAGTATTCTTTTTCCATGTCCGAGTCTTCACCTATCAGCTGGCGCGCCACCCGACCGTCTTGTGTGAGCACCAGCAAACCGGTAGAGTCAATGTCCAAGCGGCCCGAAGGGGCTAGGCTTTTTAAATGGCTGCCTTGGAAATGAATTTTCGTTTGGTCGCCAATCCAGTGAAAGCGCGGGTTCACCAGCACGATGGCCGGTTCATACCCGTCTTCGGCTTGGCCGCTCACATAGCCAATAGGTTTGTGCAGCAGCACCGTCACCTGCTGCGCCTGCGCGCCGGTAGCGCGTTTGTCCACCTCAATCTTGTCGCTGGGCAGCACCTTCACACCCATCACAGCGGGCGCGCCGTTCACCAGCACCCAGCCCCGGTCAATCCAGTCGTCGGCCTCGCGGCGCGAGCACAGGCCCAGCTCGGCCATGCGTTTGTTCAGTCTTACGGGTTCAGTCATAGGGTTTTATTTTACCACGTTGGCATACGCAACGCTATAAATTAAATAGCTGCTCCCGCGATATTCTATTGGGCTACGGCTCAATTTTATGCTTGAACAGCGGGTGCGCAAGTGCCCTATTTAGGCAGCAAAGTATTGCTCACCACATAGCGTGCAATGTCTTCGCCCATGCTTTTACCCACCGTGGTGGATGCACGGTAGTGGATGCCGCCCCACACACGGGCGTTGAGCACTTCGCTCACGTAGTCATTCACATTGGCAAAGCGGCGCGTGACGCCGGGGGCGGTGGGGCTGACCAGGTCTACCGGCAACAGGCTGGCGCTGCCAAACACGCTGGTCAACACGCCCGCTGCCGTGGTGCTGGCAATGCAGTGGGCGCAGGGGTATTCGGGGTGCAGGGGGGTGTCGATGTAGGGCAGCCAGCCGTAGTCGGCCGTGGTCAGGCGGTTGTCGTCCACCTCGGCATTGCGAATGGCGGTGAACGGCCGCCAAAAGTTGTATTCGTATTTGGCATCAAACACCGCCAGGTACGAATCTGCCGTGGCCATGGCAAACAGGGCAAAAAAGCGCGCGTTGTCCAGCAGGTCCAGCAGGTCCAGCTTGGCATGCGCGGCCCACGCGTGGGCTATGGGGCTGAAGGTGCCCGGCCCGGTGAACTCCCAAAACTTGGCCACCTGGGCCTGCTCGGGGCTGCGCTTGGCGCTGGTTTTGCCGCCCATGCTTTGCACCTCGTTCAGGTCTTGCGCATAGGCCGCGCTGGTCACGGCGTAGGGCGCGCTGGGGCGAAACTGCGACATACTGCGAATGGCCCAGGGTGTCACCAGGCTGCACGTTGAGCCCAGCGGAATCACGGTAGGAACATACACGCCCGCGCGGGTGACGGGCTGGTAGTGCTCAACGGCATCTACGTTATCGTCTTTGCGCAGGGCCAGCATCTCAGCGGCCACTTGCTTGCCAAAGGCCACGCCGTTGTCGCGCGCTGCGCCTTGGGGCGCGCTGGCCATCGCCTCGGCATAGCGACCATCAAAGGTTTTGGCCTGGTCTGGGTACAGCTGCACCAGCAGGCTGTGCGCTACGGTTGCGGCGGCCACCTCGGGCGAGGTTTGCGGCGCAGCGCTGAGCCTGAGCTTATACGCCTGGTAGCGCGGCGTAATGGCGTTGACGGCTTCAAACATGCCCACCTGCACCAGCGCCACGTTGCGCGATAGCGGCACCAAGGTCAGCCTGGCTTGGTAGCCCGCAGCGATGGCGGTTTTGTTCCACTGGGCGATCAGGTCGGCCTGCGCCAACGCGCAGGCACTGGTAAACCACAAAAGGGCGCACACGAGCAGTTGTTTCATAAAAC
>JAYVDN010000371.1:0-2736 GCA_043749385.1 Polaromonas sp. | reverse complement strand
CAGCTTGCTGTCTTTGGCCACTGCGGCGTAGCCGTAGCCGGGCAGGTCGGCCAGCACGGCGTCTGTGGCACCTTGGCGGCCAATGGAGAACAAGTTGATGTGCTGGGTGCGCCCGGGGGTCTTGGAGGCGTAGGCTAGCTGCTTTTGCTGCGCCAGCATGTTGATGCAAGTCGATTTACCGGCGTTGGAGCGGCCGACGAAGGCGAACTCGGGCACGTCCAGCGCAGGCAGGTGGTGCAACTGGGCGGCGGTGGTGAGAAAGCGGGTGGTGTGCAGCCAGGCCATGGCTTCTTTGGCCGGTTCAGTGGCTACCGCCGGCTTCGCGTAGATGGGTGCAGTACGGGTGAGGGCGCTGGCTTTGCCCTGCTGCGCCTGGGCTACCGTGGTGCGGGCCTTGCTGCGCGGGCCTGGATTGTTGGATTTTTTGGACGGTGTGGAAGACATTTTTAGAACACCGCAAGGGCGCAAAAGGGCTTGGGAAGGGATTTTCCGCATGAAGCATTGTAAAATCAATAGGTTTTGTATCCCAGATATTCTTAAATCCCCATTTTCGCCATGAAATTTATCGCCAGTTTTCTGCTTGCCGCCTGTTTGGCCGCCCCCGCTTTTGCCAATGAGCCCGCCAAGCCAGCCGCTGCCAAGCCTGAAGCCGCCAAGATGGTCAAACCCGATTTGGCCAAAGGCTCAGAGAAGTTTGCCGCCGTCTGTGTGGCCTGCCATGGAGCCGACGGCAACTCGGGCGCGGTGGAGAACCCCAAGCTGGCCGGACAACACCCCGAGTATCTTGTCCAGCAGTTGCAAGAGTTTAAATCGGGCAAGCGCAAAAACGCGGTGATGCAAGGCTTTGCTAGCACCTTGAGCGACGAAGACATGCGTAATATCGCCTTCTGGGCGGCGGGCCAAAAGGCCAAGCCTGGCTTTGCGAAAGACAAAGAATTGGTCGCCTTGGGCGAGCGCATTTACAAAGGCGGCATTGCCGACCGCCAAGTGGCCGCCTGCGCAGGCTGCCATAGCCCCACAGGCGCTGGCATTCCCGCCCAGTACCCTCGCTTGGCGGGCCAGCATGCCGACTATGTAGCTTCGTCTCTGCGCGGCTACCGCGACGGCACGCGTAACAACAACCTGCAAATGACACAAAACGCCGCCAAAATGAATGACCGCGAGATCAAAGCCGTGTCGGACTACGTGGCTGGCCTTCGTTGATTTGAACTTAACTGGGGTGTGCAGCCCTAACCATTTGGGTTTTCCTTATTTGAAAGGCGGGCTTTCCCAGTGAAGCCCGCCTTTTTTCATGCGTCTGATTGACAATACGAAGGCGACAATACCAAGATGTCTGTTTCTACCCACGGTTGGCGGCTTAAAACTCCCTCCCTTGCTTTGCGAGCGGGGGTGGAACTGCTCTCGTCGATGCGTTTTTCCATCTCGCTGCTTACCGTCATTTGCATTGCCTCAGTGATTGGTACGGTGCTGAAGCAGGCCGAGCCCCTGTCCAACTACGTCAACCAGTTTGGCCCGTTTTGGGCAGACGTGTTTAACTCGTTCAGCCTGCCCACGGTGTATAGCGCATGGTGGTTTTTGCTGATACTGGCGTTTTTGGTGCTCTCCACCAGCCTGTGCATTGCCCGTAACACGCCCAAAATAATCGCTGACCTCAATGTGTACAAAGAAAGCATGCGCGAGCAAAGCCTTAAAGCCTTTGGCCATCGGGCAGATGCTACTTTGACCGAAAACGCTGAGGCAGCAGCCCAGCGCATCGGCCACACGCTGGCTGTGTCGGGCTGGAAGGTCAAGCTGCAAACCCGCCCGGGTGACGCTGCCACGGGCAGGCAGCCCGGCTATATGGTGGCGGCTAAAGCGGGCGCTGCCAACAAGCTGGGCTACATAGCGGCGCACAGCGCCATCGTGCTGGTGTGCATTGGCGGTTTGCTCGATGGCGACTTGTTTATCCGCATGCAGCAGTGGTTTAACGGCAAGTCGGTGTACGGCGGCGGCGGCATGATTGCCGACATCGCGCCCCAGCACCGCCTGGGCAACAGCAACCTGGCCTATCGCGGTAACTTGCTGGTGGCTGAAGGGGCTACATCGTCCACCGCCATCCTTAACCGGCCCGGCGGCGTGCTGATCCAAGACCTGCCCTTCTCCATCGAGCTGAAAAAATTTATCGTCGAGTATTACTCCACGGGTATGCCCAAGCTGTTCGCCAGCGACATTGTGATCACCGACAAAGAAACTGGCGAGAAAATCCCCGGCCGTGTTGAGGTGAACCATCCTGTCACGCACCGCGGTATTGAGATTTACCAAAGTAGTTTTGACGACGGCGGCTCCAGCGTTAAGTTGACCGCAGTGCCGATGGCAGCAGGCGCAAAGGCCTTTGATATTGATGGTGTGATTGGCGGACAAACCAGCTTGGCCAAGGGCGATAGCGAAGAGAAAATGACGCTGGAATTCACCGCGCTGCGCGTGATTAACGTAGAAAACTTTGGCAAGGGTGACGAAGGCGGCTCGGGCGCGGACGTGCGCAAAGTAGACCTGCGCGCATCGCTGGACAAAAACATGGGCGCGGCCAACAAGACCAAAACCAATAAAGAGCTGCGCAATATCGGCCCCAGCATCAGCTACAAGCTGCGCGATGCTGCAGGCCAGGCGCGCGAGTACCACAACTACATGCTGCCTGTGGTGCTGGACAAAGACGACAAAGGTGACGGCCAGGCGGTGTTTTTGCTGGGCATGCGCAAC
>JAYVDN010000370.1:0-14505 GCA_043749385.1 Polaromonas sp. | reverse complement strand
CGCACGAATCCAGGTTGTAGGGCAAGCGCGGATTGGTGGTGGTGTTGAGCAGTGCGGCCTGCGCAGGTGTCAGAGCCGCTGCGCCCGCTGCAAAGCGCGTGGCTTTGGCGCCCAAATAATCTGTTATAGCCTTTTGCACACCGGTTGGATTGGTGGCCGCAGCGGCTTGGGCTTGCAGTACCGAGGCAGGAAACCACATGCGCGCCATGATGTCTTGGTTGCCTAAAAATTGCCAGGTCGCTTTGGAAGCAGCGCTGCCGGTGAGCAGCCAGTCTTGCTGGGTGGTGCTGATCATTTTGCGTGCCGCGTCGGATCGCACGCCGACTGCATTGGGCGTAAGGCCTGCAATGTAGCGGCCCACGCCGCCATCGGCATCACCAAAACTATCGTACTGCTGGTCGCGGCCCTCTATGCGGGTGTCCAGCATGTGCAAGGTAAACAGATTGCCAAAGTCAAAACGGCGGTAGATCTTGAGCAAGTTAGCCGTGTCGGGCGAGCGTATGGGCATCCACTCGTGGTACACCTTGGCCGCAATGTTCTTGCGGGTGATCCAATCGCCTTGGGTCGCAGGGTTATGGTTTTCGGCGCCATTGGTGTAGGCGTTGTTGGTAAATTCATGGTCATCCCAGACGGTGATCCAGGGCATTTTGGCATGCAGTACTTTGAGGTTGGGGTCAGCGCGGTACAGCGCGTAGCGGGTGCGGTAATCCGCCAGAGTCACAATGTCGTTGGCTGGGCTGGTGACTCGGCCTAAAGTGACCGCATCGGTATTGCCGAATTTTTTCGGATCAGAGCCGTATTCGTAAATGTAATCACCCAAGTGCACGGCGTACAGTGCGCTGGATTTGGAGGCGGCATCGTACGTGTTAAAAAACCCTTCGGAATACAACGCGCAGCTGAACACGGCGAACTTGACTTCGGTGACGGTGGCAGCCGGCAAGGTGCGCGTGAGGCCCACTGCGGACGTACCGCCAGCCGATTTAAAGCGGTAGAAATAGTCTTTGCCTGCGCTCAGCCCTTTGGCATCCACTTTGGCGGTGAATCCGGTGTTGTCACTGGCGGTCACTTTGCCCGACGTGACCAGCACTGCAAAGTCTGCCGTGCTGGAGACTTCGTACGTCAGCTCTACGGGCGCGGTACCTGTTTGGGGTTGCGCATGGGTCCACAGAATCACGCTGTCAGCCAATGGGTCGCCGCTGGCGACGCCGTAGTTAAATGCCACCGCTACAGGCGTTGGCGCTGCGACTGGCGCAGGATCGTCCGAGCCGCCACAGGCAGACAGCACAGAGCCGGTAGCCAGTACCGCAGACACGGAGCTGATGCGTATAAAAAATTCTCGACGGGAGGATGGGGTAGTCATATTGCAAAGGGCTTTGTAAATTGGCAGGAGGGATAAAGAATCCACGCCTAAGAATACGGCCCGCGAATGACCACCATGTGACAGGTAAATGTCGTCCATGTGTCAAAAAAAAAGGCCGCTGTGGGGCGGCCAATGGGTGGAGCGGGCGAGCCCGCTTGCACGTTCAACTTTGTTGCAGGTGGATGACGATGCCTGACGGCATGCCTTGTATGGCGGGTTAAGCCGTCAGCACCTTTTGCAGTTCGCCGTTCTCGTACATCTCCATCATGATGTCCGAGCCGCCGATGAATTCGCCTTTGACATACAGTTGGGGGACTGTGGGCCAGTTGCTGTACTCTTTGATGCCTTGGCGCACTTCGGCGTCGTCCAGCACGTTGACGGTCTGGATGTTTTTGGTGTCTACGCCGCAGGCCTTGAGCACCTGAATGGCGCGGCCAGAAAAGCCGCACTGCGGAAAGCTGGCGTTGCCTTTCATAAACAGTACAACGTCGTTAGATTTGACCAATTGGTCGATGCGGGTTTGGGTGTCGCTCATGGTGGTAACTCCTGAATGTGTCGGTTGGTGTGATTATCGCAGCCTCGGCGCGCAATTGCTGCGTTGCGCGTGACCTACTTGGGCGCGGGCAGCCATTGCCCGCCTGAGCAGCGCTGCACACCCGCCAGGTCTTTGCGGCTTTCTACTTGGCTAAAACCGTGTTGTTCTAGCAAAGCGCGTACGGCGGCGGCTTGGTCGTAGCCATGCTCCAGCAGCAGCCAGCCGCCTGCGCGCAGGTGCGCTGGGGCTTGGGTCATGATCTGGCGGATGTCTTCCAGCCCGTCTGCGCCCGAGGCCAGGGCTTGCAGCGGCTCGTGGGTGAGGGCGGCCAGGTGCGGGTCGGCGGCGGCGATGTAGGGCGGGTTGGAGACGATCAGGTCGAACTGTTGGTCTGGCGCGGCGTCCAGCCAGCTGCCTTGGTGGAACTGTACGGGCAGCTTGAGCGCGCTGGCGTTGGCGCGGGCCACTGCTAGAGCGTCTGGGCTGGCATCGGTGGCGTGGACTTGGGCGCTGGGGCGCTTGGACTGGATGGCCAGGGCGATAGCGCCGCTGCCGGTGCCCAGGTCGAGTACGCAGGCCGGCTTATTGCGAACGGCTGTGGGTTCAGCCAACAACGCCAGCGCCCACTCCACCAAAGTCTCCGTATCGCCGCGCGGGTCCAGCACGCGCTTGTCCACGGCCAAACGCAGGCCGTAGAACTCTTTATGGCCCACGATGTAGGCCACTGGCTCGCCCGCTCTGCGGCGAGCGCACACTTCGCCGTAGGCATCGGCTTGCAGGGTGTTGATGGGGTTGTTGTCGTTAGACACCAGCCAAGCCATGTCGGATGTGCGTTTGCCCAAGGTGTGCAGCAGCAGCATGCGGGCGTCTACCTTGGCGATGCCGTGTTTTTGCGCGCGCAGCAGGGCTTCTTGCACGGTGCCCAGCGGTTCTTTGGATGGGGCCGTGGTGGCCTGTGGGGCAGGGGCCACCCAAGCCTTCTTCACAAAGGGCTTGGGTGCGTTTTTATTGATGGTGGCAAAACCAGCGCGGGGTTTGGGGCCTTTGGCTATCGAGCGTGCCATGTTTATTCCTTGCGGGCCATCAGTTAGCCCCCACTTCCAGCTCGGCCACTTGCTCGGCCTCGCGGGCATGTTGCAGGGTTTGCACGGTCTCGTACAAATCGCCCTCCATGATGAACAGCAGCTTGTACAGGGTGAGGTTGATACGGTGGTCGGTCATGCGGCCTTGGGGGAAGTTGTAGGTGCGGATGCGGTCGGAGCGGTCGCCGCTGCCGATCAGGCCCTTGCGCACGGCGGCGTCTTTGGCGGCCTGCTCGGAGCGGTCTTTCTCGATGATACGCGCGGTCAGCACTTTCAGGGCCGAAGCTTTGTTGCTGTGCTGGCTGCGGCCGTCTTGGCACTCGGCCACGATGCCGGTGGGCAGGTGGGTAATGCGCACGGCAGAGTCGGTTTTGTTAATGTGCTGGCCGCCTGCGCCGCTGGCCCGGTAAGTGTCAATGCGCAAATCCGCTGGGTTGATTTTGATGGCTACGGCTTCGTCCGGCTCGGCAAGCACCGCCACGGTGCAGGCGCTGGTGTGGATGCGCCCCTGCGTCTCGGTGGTGGGCACGCGCTGCACGCGGTGGCCGCCGCTCTCAAAGCGCATTTGGCCGTACACATTCTCACCCTCTAGCCTGAAGACCACTTCTTTGTAGCCGCCCAGCTCGCTGGCCGACTCGTTCATGATCTCCACCTTCCAGCCCTTTTTCTCGGCAAAGCGGGTGTACATGCGAAACAGATCGGCTGCAAACAGCGCCGACTCGTCACCCCCTGTGCCCGCGCGTATCTCGACAAAGCAGTTGCGTGCGTCGTCCGGGTCTTTAGGCAGCATCAGGCGCTGTAGCTCGCCCTCTAGCTGCACCAGCTCGGCCTCGCCGCTGGCTATTTCTTCTGCGGCCATCTCGGCCATGTCAGGGTCGGACAGCATCTCGCGGGCGCTGGCCACGTCTTTTTCTACCTGCTCGTAGCGCTTGAAGCGCCCGGCCACGGGTGTCACGTCGGCATGCTCTTTGCTGAGGTCTCGAAAGGCCTTCATGTCGGCCATGATGTCTTGGCTCGACAGCAGGCTTTCCAGGTTTTCCAGGCGCTCGGCGTATTTTTCGGATTGGGTGCGGAGAAAGGGTTTCATGCAATAGGGTGGGGTAGACAAAAACAAACAAAGCAGAAACGAACAAGGCCAATATAGCTACATATTTAGTAGCTGCTCCCGCGATTAAATAGGGCGCTAGAGGCTGTTTTTGTTTTGAGAGCCGCTGGGGGTGGGGCTGGAGCTAGAGGTAAGACCGGGGTTGCCAGCGTGCAGAAACAAGCGGCTAGCAGCCGCTTGGGCGCTGCTGCGCTGCGCCTCGTCGGCGGCGTTGAGCTGGCTATAGGTGCCGTGCAGCATTTTTTGCGTCAAGCCACGGCTCAGGGCCTCTAGCACCGCGTCGATATTTTCGCCCTTGGCCAGCAGCTTTTTAGCCCGGGCAATTTCCAGTGCGCGCCATTCGTCGGCCTGCGCGTTGAGCTGCTGGATAAAGGGCACGCTGCCGCCTGCGGCGCGCTGGCCCATCCAGTGCATGAAGTCTTGCACCCCGGCGTTTACGATCAGCTCGGCCTGCGCCACGGCGGCTTGGCGGCTGGCCTGGGCGGTTTGCACCACGCTGGCCAGGTCGTCCACGGTGTAGAGGTACACGTCTGGCAGGTCTTTCACCTCGGGCTCTATGTCGCGCGGCACGGCCAAATCGACCATAAAAATGGGCCGGTGCTTGCGCGCCTTCACAGCCCGCTCTACCGCGCCCAGGCCGATGATGGGCAGGGTGCTGGCGGTGCAGCTGATGACGGCGTCAAACTCGTGCAGGCGGCTGGGCAGCTCGCTCAGGTGCATGGTGGCCACCTGGGTGCCGGGTAGGCCCGCAAAGCGCGCTGCCAGTGCCTCGCCGCGCTCCATGGTGCGGTTGGCAATGACGATGGCCTTGGGGTTTTTGGCGGCAAAATGCGTAGCCGCCAGCTCTACCATCTCGCCCGCGCCGACAAACAGCACTTTGATGTCGCTCAGGTCTTCAAACAACTGCCCGCACAGCCGCACGCTGGCCGCCGCCATGCTGATGCTCTGCGAGCCGATCTCGGTGTGGGTGCGCACATCCTTGGCCACGGCAAAGCTGCGCTGGAACAGCTGGTGCAAGGTGCTGCCCAGCGCGCCCGCGTCTTCGGCGGCGCGCACGGCGTCTTTCATCTGGCCCAGTATCTGCGGCTCGCCCAGCACCATCGAGTCCAGGCCCGACGCCACCCGAAAGGCATGGCGGGCGGCTTCGCCCTCCAGCAGGCTGTAGGTGTGGCCTTGCAAGGCGTGGGGGCTCAGGCCCCCGCTGGCCGCCAGCCACTGCAAGGCCTGCTCGTGCTGCACGCCATTGCTGGCGGCGTAAATCTCGGTGCGGTTGCAGGTAGACACCAGGGTCAGCTCCGGCTCGCCCGCGCCCGCCTTGCTCTGCAAAGCCGTGCGCAGCCCCGCCAAAGTAGGCGATAACTGGTCCAGGGCAAACGCAAATCTGCCCCGCACGTCCAGTGGAGCGGTAGTGTGGTTAATGCCAAGAGCCCAAACAGACATACCTACATTATAAAATGTACTGGAAAATCAAGTACTTAAATAACAACACTCTTTGCGATTCGCCAACCATATGGGCTTTTTGGACGCCGCCAACCACCTGCTGAACTTCTTTGCACCCGCCGCCTTTGTGGCGCTGCTGGTCGCGCTGAGTAGCCTGTTTTTTAAGTCAAATAAGCCTGTAGCCCAACAAATTATCGCGGGAGCAGCTATTAATTTCGCAGCGTGCGCGGCGGCGTTGTTGGCTGGTTTATGGTTTTTTGGCAACGACGGCAAGATGGCCACCTATAGTGCCATGGTGCTGGTGAGCGCGACGGTGCAGTGGGTGGTGGGCAAGGGCTGGAGGAAATAATGGGGCGTCTGTTGGCAAAAGAGTAGAGCGCTTGGCTGCATTTCTACTTGATCAGGCCGACGGTGCTACTTCACCTCCGCTGCTGTCCTCCGTATCGGCCTACAGCCGACTACTCCCCCTTTATGCCGCTACGCTGAAGTAGCACCGCCGACCTGATCTTGGGAAGTTGGCGGGTGTTCGACCGATACTGGGCCGATCCGTCGAGGTGGTCGGCGTTCCACCGTTGGAGGAGACACTTTCTATCCGGTATTGCGGGTTTTGCACCGCCGCAGCCGTCCAAGCCAAGCGCCTGGGCGTCCAAACACTCTTAGCCCGATGCCAAGTTCCGACTCAAGCCACCCCATGCGCAAATAAATGGGCCAAAGACCAGCCTTAACTTACCAGTCCACCAAACTCAGGCCCACGCTCACAACGGTGCGTCTGCGGTTGTAGTCGATCAGGCTGTCGCCGAAGCCGCTGAAAAGTTGGCTGTGAAAGCGCAGGCCACTGTTGGCGCTGCCAATGCTGCGCAGGTACTCCAGCCGTACTGATCCGCGTGCCTCGCGCTTTAACGAGTGGCGCACCACGAGTCCCAAGGTGTGGTTCGTTTTGCTGCTGTCTGTGCCTGTGTCAAAGCTCCATCGGCCCGCCAGCTCAGTGCGGCCAATCAGGTTGCTGATGTCGGGGTTATCGTCCTTATCAGAGTTCTCGTCGATGCGCTCCCATACCCGCGCCTGTAGCGTAAAGCGGTCGCCGTTCGCGGCAATTTTGTCGGCGGCGGCCATCACATACGTACGGTTCCAACTGCGCGACAGGGGCAGGCTTTGGCCGTTAGACTGGTGTACCAAGCCCACCCCGGTCATGCGGTAGGACCAGCCCCCAGGCAAGGGCAGTGTGTGCGGAAACACATAAATAAACTCGGGCTCATGGTCTGTAGCGCGAAAAGGGCGCGAAATGCCGCCGTTAAACAGTTGCCAGTAGCTTTGCTGGGTATAGCCAAACCAGAGTGAGTCCCGCAGAGCATCGTCACCACGGCGCAGCAGGCCCGAAGCTATCTTGGTACGCACGCTCAAGTTGATCTTGAGTTCGGACTGGTTGTAAGCCGTCGCTGTGGCAGCTTGCCCGTTGGTAGGTGAGCTGGGCTGGGTGTTGACTGTATTGGCGGTGGTTACGGCCAAGCTGATCGGCCGGTAGCCGCGAATCTCCAAACTGTCGCGGGCGCTGGCGTGCTCCAGGTCCCAAAACCGGGTGATTTCGCTGGGCTGGCTGGCCGCGCGTTGGGCGGGTGTCAGGGCGGCAGGTGCCTGTGGCATTGCTTGTAGCTGAGGGGCTGAGGCATCCTGCTGCTGCGCCCAGCTATCGTAGCAAGCCAAACGTGCGCTGCTCTCATTGATAGTGGCGCACGACAGGGGATGCCTTTGTGCGCTTGCACCTGTAGTGGCAAGCAGCGTAATCAATCCCAGAATTCTTGCTTTCATGACTGCATTTTATGCGGGACAGCACCACAGATTGATTGGTGGCGTATGAAAGAGGAGACTTGCCAATAGCCGATGTTGCACTGGTGTTCGCCAAATACCGCTGAAAAATGCATGGTTTACTATGCGTTTTAGAGTGTTGCGCTAGATAAATTTTTATGTAAAAATAAAGTACAACTTTAAATTTACATAAATTATGAGCTTGCAACGCCATCTCTTCCATACCTTAATCCGCCGTGCAGGGCCGTACCCAGTGGTTACTTTGACCGGGCCGCGCCAGTCGGGCAAGACCACGCTGTGCAGACAAGCCTTTCCGCATTTGCCTTATGCGAACCTGGAGGATGCCACCACCCGCCAGTTTGCGCAGACCGACCCGCGCGGGTTCTTGGCCCAGTATCCAGGTGGCGCAATTTTGGACGAGGTGCAGCGCCTGCCAGACATTTTGTCATCGGTGCAGGTGGTGGTGGATGAGTGGCGCTTTGGCCAGCTTGCGGGGCCTGGCGGCATAGATAAGCGTAAATTTATCCTCACGGGCAGCCAGCAGTTTGACCTGATGGACTCGGTGCGCCAGTCGCTGGCGGGGCGTACATCGGTGTTGCGCTTGCTACCGCTGTCCATGCTGGAGCTGCGCGCTGCTGGCCTACCGCACAGTACCACGCGCCTGATACACGCCGGAGGTTACCCGGCGGTGCATGCGCAGGGCATAGCGCCAGCCGATTTTTTTAATGACTATTTTGAAACCTATATCCAGCGTGACCTGCGTGAGCTGGTGGCGCTGCGCAACGTGCCCGAGTTTCGCCGCATGGTGCGGCTGTGCGCTGGGCGGGTAGGGCAAATAGTGAACTACCAAAGCCTGTCTAACGATGTAGGTGTGTCGCAGCCCACCATTGCCTCGTGGATCAGCCTGCTGGAGATGGGCTACGTGGTGTTTTTGCTGCCGCCCTGGTTTGAAAACCTGGGCAAGCGATTGATCAAATCACCCAAACTGTATTTTTACGATACGGGTTTGGCTGCCTGGCTCATGGGTGTTAACCAGCCTGACCAGCTTGCCAGCCACCCATTGCGTGGCCACTTGTTTGAGAACATAGTGATCACGGAGTTTGCCAAGTATTTTGAAAACCAAGGCGAGCGCGCCCGTTTGCATTTTTGGCGTGACAGCAATGGACTAGAGGTGGATTTGGTGGTGGAAAACGGGTTGCAGGCCAACCGCCTGGGTTTGGTGGAAATCAAATCAAGCCAAACTTACCACAGCGATTTTTCCAAAAGCCTGCGACAGGTGGGCCGGCTGCTAGGCGACCGGGTAGAGCGCAAGATGGTGGTGTATGGCGGCAACGAGCAGTATGTGCGCGATGGTGTGGAGGTGGTGGGGCTTCAGAGCTAGCGCGCGTCGCCGTGCCTCTACTGCTTCGCGCCCTGCGCCAGCGTCGGGTCAAATGTCACCCGCAGTTTGCCGTCCACCACCTTCACATCGGCAATACCCATCTTGGCAATCTTCTCGGCGCTGGCGTTTTTAAAGCTGTAGATGGGGGTGCGCTCTAGGGTGAGTTGCGCCAGCGCAGAGCCGTACTGGGTGATGGCTTTGGTGACGTTGGCGGAGACGCCGGGCATTTGGATGTCCTGGATCAAGGTGTTGTCTAAAAACACTTCACCCGAGGTATTTTGGTAGCGCGGTTTGGCCGACACCACGGCGGTGCCGGTGATGGGCTGCTGCAAGAGGGTGACTACCGCGTCAAAGTTCAGCTGGATGCGGTCTGAGTTGTCGGGCAGGGTGACCTTGGGGTTTTGCAGCTTGATGCAGGTGATGGGCGTGGGGCAGTTCTCTACGGGGAACTTGGGCGTGATGGCGTTTTGGATTTGCAGGGGCGAGAAATCCATGGTGAGCTTGCCATCGCTAAAGCCGTAGCCGCAGCCTGTGAGCAGGATGGCAGTGAACAGGAGGGCAGGCGACAGGAGGGAGCGTGTGGGGAGTTGCAGGGTCATGGTGCGGGCTATTTTACGTGCCGGCGTTTTGCAGGGGGCCAGGTGTGTGTGGGCCGGTTTCCAAGTGGCCTCGTTGGCGGCGGTAGACGCTATTGAAAACTCTGTTGAAAAAGCCACTGAAAGCGCGAGGTAAGCTGCGGCTACATGCGCTTGCCGGTAGCGGCGTCAAACTGGTGCACCCGATCCGCGCGCGGTAGCACATGCAAGGTTTGGCCTATGCTGGGTGCTGCGGTGCCTTCGCCGGTGCGCACGATGAGGTACTCGTCGTTGATCTTGCAGTACAGCAGGCGCTCTGCGCCCAGCATTTCGATGGACTCTACCGTCACTTGCCAACCCTCGTTGCCCACGTCCAGATGCTCGGGGCGAATGCCAAAGAGGTGGCCGGCCTTGCCACCGGGGGCGTTCTTCAGCAGATTCATCGGTGGTGAGCCGATGAAGCTGGCCACAAAGGTGCTGGCGGGGCGGTGGTACACCTCGTCGGGGGTGCCAAACTGCTCGACATGACCGCCGTTTAAAACCATCATGCGCTGCGCCAGCGTCATGGCCTCGACCTGGTCGTGCGTGACGAACAGGGATGTAATGCCCAGCTCGCGGTGCAGCTTTTGAATTTGCAGGCGGGTGGAGGCGCGCAGCTTGGCGTCCAGGTTGCTCAGCGGCTCGTCAAACAAAAACACCTGCGGCTTGCGCACAATGGCGCGGCCCATGGCCACGCGCTGGCGCTGCCCGCCGGAGAGCTCGCGGGGCTTGCGCTCCAGGTAGGGCCCCAGCTCGAGCATGGCGGCGGCTTTGTCTACCCGTTGCTTTATCTCGGCCTCGGGCACCTTGGCAATTTTCAGGCCATAGGCCATGTTGGTGAACACGCTCATGTGCGGGTACAGGGCGTAGTTTTGGAACACCATGGCAATATCACGCTCTGAGGGCTCCAGGTCGTTCACCACGCGGCCCCCTATGCTGATAGTGCCTTCGCTGATCTCCTCCAGCCCCGCCACCATGCGCAGCAACGTGGACTTGCCGCAACCCGAGGGGCCGACGATGACGACAAACTCCCCGTCTGTAATCTCTGCACTCACGCCATGGATGACTTGGTTAGCCTTGGGGCCTTTGCCGTAGCGCTTGATGATGTTGTGTAGTGTGATGGCTGCCATAGGTATTGATCTAAAACTTTGAATTCGGACTTCCGAACATCCGAACATCCGGACGCAGAGGACGCAAAAGTTACGCAGAGGACGCAAAAAAGAAAATACAAAAATAAAACCAAAAAATACAGCACTCAAATGAGCCATACTTTGGGGTTAGTTTCTTTTCCTGTATCTTTTTCTTTTTTGTCTTCCTTTTGCGTCCTTTGCGTAACTTTTGCGCCTTCTGCGTCCGGAAGTCCGCATTGAAACCTTTAAAGAACTACTTCTCCGTATCCACCAACCCCTTCACAAACCACTTCTGCATCAGCATCACCACCAGCGCCGGTGGAATCATGGCCAGAAGGGCGGTGGCCATGACCACGTTCCATCCGGTTTGGGCGTCGCCGCCAGCGATCATGCGTTTGATACCTATCACCACCGGGTACATGTTCTCGTTAGTGGTGATGAGCAGGGGCCACAAATACTGGTTCCAGCCGTAAATAAATTGAATCACAAACAGTGCTGCAATGGAGGTAGTTGACAAGGGCACCAGTACGTCTTTAAAAAACCGCATCGGCCCCGCGCCGTCCATGCGGGCGGCTTCGGTCAGCTCTTCGGGCACGGTTAAGAAAAACTGGCGGAACAAAAAAGTGGCGGTGGCCGACGCTATCAAGGGCACCGTGAGGCCCGCATAGCTGTTGAGCAAGCCCAAGTCGGCGACGACCTTGTAGGTAGGCAAGATGCGCACCTCTACCGGCAGCATCAAGGTGACGAAGATGGCCCAGAAGAAAAACATGCGAAACGGAAAGCGAAAGTAGACGATGGCAAAAGCTGAGAGCAGGGAGATGGCGATTTTGCCTAATGCAATCACCAGCGCGCTGACCATGCTGACCAGCATCATCTGCCCCACGGGGGCCTTGGAGCCATTGCCGCCGCCCGTGCCGTTCCAGGCGGCGGTGTAGTTCTCTACCATGTGCGTGCCAGGCAAGAGCGGCATGGGCGCTTTGATAATTTCTTGCACCGTGTGGGTAGAAGCCACAAAGGTAAGGTACAGCGGGAAAGCAACCACCAGCACGCCGATGATCAGCACGGCATGGGACAGGGCAGTGAGCCAGGGGCGGCGTTCAACCATCAGTAATTTACCTTCTTCTCGACAAAACGGAACTGCACCACGGTGAGCGCCACTACGATGACCATGAGCACCACCGACTGCGACGCTGAGCCGCCCAGGTCCATGGCCTTGAAGCCGTCGTAGTACACCTTGTAGACCAGGATAGACGTGTCTTTGCCGGGGCCGCCTTCGGTGGCGGCGTCGATGATGCCGAAGGTGTCGAAAAACGCGTAGACGATGTTGATCACTAGCAGGAAGAATGTGGTGGGCGAGAGCAGGGGAAAGACGATGGTCCAAAAGCGCCGCCAGGGCCGCGCACCGTCAATGGCGGCTGCCTCAATGAGCGACTTGGGGATGCTTTGCAAACCGGCCAGAAAAAACAAAAAGTTGTACGAGATCTGCTTCCACACTGCCGCCATGATTACCAGGGTCATGGCCTGCCCGCCGTTGAGCAGGTGGTTCCAGTTGATGCCCAGCGAGCGCAGCCAGAACGACACCACGCCCACGCTGGGCGCAAACATGAACAGCCACAGCACACCCGCCACGGCAGGGGCCACGGCGTAGGGCCAGATGAGCAGGGTTTTATAGACCAACGCGCCTTTGACAATACGGTCGGCAAACACGGCCAGCAGCAGCGAAATGCTAATGCCCAGCACCGCTACCAGGGTAGAAAATACTGCTGTCGTGAAGAAGGAGGCGAGGTAGGTAGGGTCGTTCCACAGGTTGCGAAAGTTCTCCAGCCCCACAAACTCCACCGAGGTACCAAAGGCGTTGGACTGCTGCACCGACTGCAGCAGCGCCTGCGCAGCGGGCCAGAAGAAGAACACCGCAATGACGACCACCTGGGGTGCTATCAACACCCAAGGCAGCCAGCCAGACCGAAAGACGACACGTTTATCCATGAGGGCAGTTTATCCAGTCTTCGCTGCGTTGGATAGTGGTGCCGTACTCGCCAACTTACTTGCTGGCTTTTTCAAAGCGCTCCAGCAGGTCGTTGCCGCGCGAGACGATGGAGTCCAGCGCTTCTTTGGCTGACTTTTTGCCGCCCCATACTTGCTCGAGTTCTTCGTCCTCGATGGTGCGAATCTGCACATAGTTGCCCAGGCGAATGCCGCGCGACTTGTCGGTGGTTTTGCGGATCATCTGGTTCACGCCCACATCGGTGCCCGGATTTTTTTGGTAAAAACCTGATGCCTCTGTGGCCTGGAATGCAGCAGTGGTGATGGGCAGGTAGCCCGTGCGCTGGTGCAAAGCGGCTTGCACATCGGGCTTGGACAAATAGCTGAAAAACTGGGCAATGCCTTTGTACTCGTCCGCTTTTTTACCGGCCATCACCCACAGGCTCGCGCCACCAATCACCGTGTTTTGCGGTGCGCCGGGCACATCGGGGTAGTAGGGCAGGGGAGCCAGCGCCCAGCTGAACTTGGCGTTTTTGGCTACGTTGCCGTAAAAGCCGGTAGACGTGGGCATCATCGCGCATTCACCCGAGATAAAGCTGGCCTCGGGCACGTTGGAGCGGCCCTTGTAGACAAACAGCTCTTGCTTGGCCATGTTGGCCAGGTTTTCAATGTGGCGCACATGCAGCGGCGAGTTCACCTTCATGCGGGCGTCTGCGCCTTGCATGCCGTTGCCCTTGGTGGCAAATTCAGCGTTGTGCCAGGCAGAAAAACTCTCTAGCTGGGTCCAGCCCTGCCATGCGGTGGTGAACGGGCACTTGTGGCCGCTGGCCTTGAGCTTGGCTGCAGCCAGCGCGACCTCAGGCCACGTGGCTGGTGGCTTGGTGGTGTCGATACCGGCGGCCTTGAAAGCGTCTTTGTTGATGTAGAACACCGTGGTGGAGCTGTTGAACGGAAAGCTCAGCATCTCGCCGCTGGGGGAGGTGTAGTAGCCCGCTACGGCAGACACAAAGGTTTTGGGGTCAAACTTTTCACCCGCGTCTTTCATCATTTTGCCCACCGGCACGGTCACGCCTTTGTTGGACATCATGGTGGCGGTGCCCACCTCAAACACCTGCAACACATGCGGTGCATTGCCTGCGCGAAAGGCGGCTACGGCGGCGGTGAACGACTCGGCGTAGGTGCCTTTGAAGGTGGGCACAATTTTGTACGCTTTTTGCGATGCGTTGAAGTTATTGGCCAGGTCGTTCACCACTTCGTTGTTCACAGCGGTCATGGAGTGCCACCACTGGATCTCAGTTTGGGCGTAGGCAACGGTAGACATGGCTGCAGCAACAGCGATGGCGGATAAGCGTAAGGTCATGAAAATAACTCCGATGGGTAACAAAAAATACAGGTTAACTTACAAATGTGACGCTTCTATTAAAACCAGCCAAAGTGCTGGCGGATAGCGGGGTTTCCATTACAAAACGGTGAATTTGTTGGGGCAATTTGGAGATGCTGGCGCTGCCTTGGGCAAGCGCGCAGGTCTGTACGGTTCGTTGCGGTGGTGCACTGCGGCGACGCGCACTTTTGCCAAAACAGGTACTACATATTTCATAGCTGCTCTCGCGACATTCTATTGGGCTGCAGCCCGATAAGTATCTTAAGATCGGCTCTAAAATGGGTAAACTCGCGGTTTTCAGCCGAGGGTCGAACGCTCTGTGCCTCTGAAATGCTTCAAAACGGCGATTTTTGCCGGTTTTTAAGATGCTTATAGGGCTGCAGCCCAATAGAATATCGCGGGAACAGCTATTAATTATGTAGTGTATAAATGTATGACCACTTCCCCCACCGCCTCTACTTTCAAGACCACCACCTCCCCAGCCGTCGCCACCCAAGCCGCCGCAGACCTGCTGTGGCACACCTGGCACAGCGGCGCAATGATCGGCAGCTTGCCCACAGACTGCATGCCTACCGACCGCGCACAGGGCTACGCCGTGCAAGCCCTGCTAGAGGCGCGCAGCGCCCAGCCGCTGGCGGGCTGGAAGATTGCGGCCACCAGCGTGGCCGGGCAGCAGCACATTAACGTGAGC
>JAYVDN010000369.1:0-3339 GCA_043749385.1 Polaromonas sp. | reverse complement strand
GCTGGGCGGTGTGGTGGGCTACCTGCTGGTAGAGCAGCTGCAGCATCTCCTGCCCTACCTGCTGGTTATTGCTTCCAGCAGCTTTATCTATGTCGCCTTGGCCGACCTGATACCCCAACTGCAAAAACGCCTCAGCCTGCGCCAAACCGCAGCGCAAGTGGCGTGGCTGGCGGTGGGGATAGGCTTGGTCACACTGGTGAGCGGGTTGGCGCACGGGCGCTGAGCGGCCCACTGCAGATGGACTTTCAAACTCTGGCCGGGCAATCGTCTTAACGGTATGCAGTGACATCGCAGCGCCGCTGTGTCTGCGCCCGACCTACAGGAGATCGCCATGGACATCGTCGAACGCGTCAAATCCATTACCCTGAGCCCAGCCACGGCTTGGCCAGTGATCGAGGCCGAACAGCACACGCCCCAATCCTTGTTTGTGCCCTACTTGTTGATATTGGCGGCCATTCCGGCGGTCGCTAGTTTTATTGGCATGTCGCTGGTGGGTATTGGCGGCTTTGGTTTGAGCATGCGCCTGCCCATAATGAGCGGCTTGGCCATGATGATTACCAGCTATGTGTTCAGCGTGGCACTGGCGTTTGGCATGGGCTGGCTGGTCAGTACGCTGGCCCCCAATTTTGGGGGCCAAAGCAACCTGATGCAAGGCCTCAAACTGGTGGTATTTGGTGCCACGCCGATGTTTTTAGCAGGCATTTTAAGCATCCTGCCTGCCTTGGGTGTGTTGAGTCTGCTGGCTGCTTTCTACTCTCTGTACGTGATGTATCTGGGCCTGCCGGTGCTGATGAAAAATCCGAAAGAAAAAACCATTCCCTATATGGTGGTGCTGGCCGTGTGCGGCTTTGTTGCAGGTGTCGTGATGGCCGTGCTGAGCAGTGCCTTCACGCCGTCCATGGGCGGCATGAAGATGGGCGGTGTGGGTGCCGGCGATATGACCATCAGCACACCCGGCGGCAAGGCGGTCATTACCACCACGCCGAGTGCGACCAACCCAGCTGGGGCAACCGATGCTGCCTCCATCTCCATCAAAACACCCGAAGGTGAAGTTAAGATAGATATGAAAAACATGGAAACTTTTGCAAAGCAGATGCAAGACATGGCCGCTCAGATGGAGAAGAACAAGAAGTAAGTGGGAGATGCGTGAACCGGTTGCTTCAATTGCCGTACCGTACTACATAATTTATAGCTGCTCCCGCGATATTTTAAAGGGCTGCAGCCCAATATGTATCTGAAAATGGGCCACTTCCCAGTCATTTTCCGGCCATTTTCAAGCCCCCAGGCGTTCACAAAGCGCAAAACGCATTCAAAACGTCCTATTTTGGCCCTATTTTTAGGTGCTAATACGGCGGCAGCCCTTTAAAATATCGCGGGAGCAGCTATGAAATACGCAGCGTTGTAGAGTGCTCCCCGTGCAAATCATGGCATTTACGCCAGCTCCACTGGCACCTGCGTAGCCGGTGGCGTGTTGCGGCTGCGGCCGCACCGCACGATGCCGTCGATCATCACCATGCCGACGCCGGGAATGTCGCCGCGCTGCACGCTGTCCAGCAAATTCAAGCCAGCGGTGTGCTGCGCTTTGTCCATGAACACAAAGTCCGCCGCCCGGCCTACTTCGATCAAACCGCAGTTGAGCTTGCGAATGCGCGCGGTGTTGCCGGTGGCAAAGCAAAACACCAGCTCGGCAGGTATGTTGCCCAGGCTGGAGAGCAAAGCAATCAAGCGCAGCATGCCCAGGGGCTGCACTCCCGAGCCTGCCGGACCGTCGGTACCCAAAATCACCCGGTGCGGGCACTTGAGCTGCAAGGCGGCCTGCGCTGCGGCGATGGCCACTTTCTCGTTGCCGTTGTGCACAATCTCAATCGCCCGCGAAGATTTCTCGCACAGCTCGCACACATGCTGCTCAGACAGCGCGGTATGGCCACCGTTGATGTGGCCGATCACATCGGCATCGGCCTCCAGCACCACGTCTTTGTCGATCAAGCCCGAGCCGGGGATGGATGGGCCACCAGTGTGGATGGTGCTCTGGATGCCGTATTTGCGCGCCCAGGCCACCATCTCTTGGGCCTCGTAGCCCGCCTTCACCGAGCCCAGGCCCACTTCGCCCAGTAGCGTCACGCCTGCATCGGCCAGGTCTTTAAAGTCTTGCTCCAGCATGCCTTTTTCAATGATGGGCGCACCGGCCAGCACCTTCACGCCGCCGGGGCGGAAGTTGTCAAACGAGCGCTGCGCGGTAATGGCCAACGCCTTGAGGCCCACAATGTCTTTAGGCCGCCCGGGCAGGTGCACTTCGCCCGCGGACACCATGGTGGTCACGCCGCCGTGCATGGTCGAGTCGATCCAGCCGATCTGGTTTTGCCGTGGCGTCCAGTCGCCGAACACGGGGTGCACATGGCTGTCGATCAGGCCGGGGCAGACGCAGGTTTGCTGCACGTCGATGGTGTTTTTGGCATGCGCGGTATCGCAGTCTTTGGCTTTGCCCACCGCGGTGATGATGCCGTCCACGATGACGATGGTATCGGCATCCAAAATGGGCTGGTCAATGTCGCCGGACAACAGCAGGCCGATGTTTTGGATGACCACTTTGCCTGATTTGCCGCTGCTTGGTATGTCTGCCATGGGATGTTCTTTCAATTGACGTCGAGTTTCTGATAGATGTGAATATGCCACGCCTCTGTAGCGCATGCAACAGGAGAATCGGTGCTGTGGGGTCTGACTTGGCTGCGCCGGTCCAGCGTACAGGAAATTGCAGAGCTAGCTTGGTCTCTTTGCGGCGACGGAGGAATTTGTGCTGCAAAAATCTTGCGAAAACACGCGACTATTTGAGTAGCAATCTTGAGTTGGGCACCGCGCCTTTCTCCAGATTTTTCATCGCAAACACGTACATCACCGCTTGCTGGCTGGTGTACTTTTTGTCTCCCGCGGGCATGGTGTGCGGTGGGGTTGTAGTGGCTAGCTGCGGTGGTTTTACGCGCCAATGGTGTACAGGTCTGCGACGCTTGTCACTACAAAAAACGTAGCTGCTCCCGCGATATATTATTGGTCTGGAGGGCTAAACAGCATTCAAAGTAACGCTTCCGCGCGCAACAGGGCGAGCAAAAGCCAGTCAAGCGGTAGTTCGGCGTGGTTTTGATGAAAAATCTGGAGAAAGGCGCGGTGAAAATCTCAAGATAACCACCGCCTTGATCGCGTGTTTTCGCAAGATTTTTGCAGCAAAACTTCCCGAGCTGCCGCTAGCCAGCCATCTTCGAGCGACATCTTCAAACTGCCAACCAAGCGCAAACCAATAGGATGCACTAGTTTGACCAAGCGGCAACAATTCCTGTTGCACCCCCC
>JAYVDN010000368.1:0-2412 GCA_043749385.1 Polaromonas sp. | reverse complement strand
CTTCAACCATGGATGTCAGCTTTGAGACGGTGAACCAATAGTCGCCAAATTCCGCTTCGGGCTCGGAAGCAGTCAGTCGACTGACTAACGACAAAGGTGCTTATCCGCAGCCAGAACGACATGTGCGCTGCCAATCTGGCCGATGGATGAGCACCGCTGGCGCGCCGCATGGCAGCGCAGGCGCGGCGCTGGGCTCTTGGAGGGGCGTGGATTCGCTGGAATGCGCTGCAATGCGCTGGAATACGCTTGGATGTGCTCGGATGGGTTTGGATGTGCTCGGATGGGCTTGGAAGCACCTGCGCAGGCCTGCACACCCCATTCAGCACGCTACACATACAGTAGCTGCTCCCGCATCATTCTAAAGGGCTGCAGCCCTATTAGCATCATAAAAACGGCTCCAAACAGCTGATTTTGAGGCTTTTTCTTGCTGCGCATGCTGCTAGCCGCCTTTTGAAAACCCTTAAATTATGCGAATTTATGTACCTTGGTTGATTGTCGGATTAATTCGTGATTTATTTAACGAAATATAGGAAATATGAGACTATTTTTGTGAAAAGTTATGCCAATTTACCAAGTTGGCATCACTCCGCCATGGTGCGTAACTTCTTGGCGCACGCTTCGCACCTGCCTTTTTATGGCGCTATGTGATGTGTAGTGGGCAGATCCTGCGCAGCCTCCGGCGCGTGAGCCCCCTCCCGCCCTTCTGCGCACGAAGAGTCCCTTGCATAGACTTCGCGGCAAGTCGCTACAACGCACGCTGCTGGGTTGACGTGACTTTTGATAAGTACGCATAACTTGATCACTTTACAAAAACCAAAAATTCAGATTTTTTCACCATAAAATTGATGTTTGGCGTGATATTTCACTACTAAACAATCAAAAGAAGACGTGGATTGTTCACGTTATGGCCAGGTACACAAATTCGCATAATTTAGTGTACCTCGCGGGCTCGCCTACGGCCTTCGGGTCAGGAAAAAGTGCCGAAAAACGCGATTTTGAGGCCTTTTTAAGATACTAATCGCGCTGCAGCCCAATAGAATGATGCGGGAGCAGCTCCTGTATGTGTAGCGCACAGAAATGCCCCTGCAGGTGCCTACAGGAGCGTCCGGGTGTTTGCGGGCACATACGGACGGTCAGAACAGTCGGACAGAACAGCTCCCACCAGCCCAGCCTGTCACAGTAGCCTGCAAACCCCCGCCTGCTCGCGCCAAAGCGCATGCCCATGGCACACGCTCTGGCGCGAGCCGCGAGGTCTGTGCAGGTGACTCTTCGCTGGCAAAAGGGGAGACGACCTCACGCGCCGGAAACGACGCAAAAGGGGTCAGAGCAAAATTTCGTTATGGCGTTGCGCGCTCTGACCAGAGGGTCGTCCTGAATTTTGACCTGACCCCGTTTGCGTTGACCCCATTTGCTTCTATGCCTCCCCATTTGCTGCCACGCAGAATCTGCCCACTACAAATCACATAGACCCCTTTTTATGGGCTCTGCGGCTGTGCGTACCAAGTGCCAGAGCGTGCACAGGAGCACGGCAGCCAGTTACCGCCTCCAGAAGTGCCAGCCCGTTTGTTGAGCCACAACGGCAATCCGTTCCATTAGAAAATATACGCTATGCATTACGCAGCTGTCACCGCTTTATTTCATTGGGCTAAACGCCTAAAAGGCTTAAAACTACAGCTTATCGCGTTGCTTGCCAAAGGTCTTCCAAAACGCAGCCTCCTGCGTGGCGGCAAAGTTGATGCGCATCAACGTACTGGGCTGGTTGCGGCTGGCGTGGAAGAGCGCGCCGGGGGCCAGCAGGTAGCCGTCGTCCAGCATGTGCTGGGCCAGTACGTCGGTGTCTACGCCCGTGTCTACCCAGCCAAACAGGCCAGCGGGCTCGGCGGCGAACGTGCAACCGGCTTGCATGGCCAGCTTGACGCTGCGGGTACGTGCGGCGTCCAGCCGGGTGCGGATGCGCTCGGCGTGGCGGCGCAGGTGGCCTTGCTCGATGCAGATGGCTAAGGCTTTTTCTAGCAGGGCGGAGGTGGTGAGGGTGGAGAGCAGCTTGGTGTCCAGCATGCGCTCTACCAGGTCAGCGGGCGCTGCAATGTAGCCTACGCGCCAGTTGGGCGCGAGGATCTTGGCAAACCCGCTGACGTATCTGGTGCGCTGCAAGCCGTCTAGCGCGCACATGCGGGTGGCGTGTTGCGGCGCAAGGTGGCTGTAGGTATCGTCTTCAACCACATGAAAATCATACTGATTGGCCACCTGCAACACACGGTGCGCGCTGCCGGGGCTGAGGCAATAGCCCGTAGGGTTGTGGAACACGCTCACGCTCACGAACAGCTTGGGCGCATGCTCTTTGCAGTACTTGGCCATCACCTCCACATCGGGGCCATCGGAGCGGCGCGGCACTGGCAGTATGCGCATGCC
>JAYVDN010000367.1:0-2854 GCA_043749385.1 Polaromonas sp. | reverse complement strand
CCAGAAATGTTAGCGCTCACCGGGTCGGGTCAATAGGCGCAATATCTTCCCACTCCACACCCCACGAGAACTCTACCCGATCATTGTGCAACCCCGTAGCATTTGCACGAGGCGCTACAGACACGGGAGCGTTTGCCAGCTTGGGCAAGCGCTTCCAGGCGGGGCCCAGCACCCGCGTGCCGCGCACCCTTTTAACCGCTGTGACGCAATAGGCGGCGCCCAAAATGGGCCAATAGCGCTCGCCCAGTGCGTCCATCCAGGCCATGCGCTCTAGCCAGGCTTGGCTGCGCACAGCGGGCCGGTAGCAGCCAAAGCTGCCAGACTCTACTTCAAAGCTGAGCAAGCGCAGCCAGTCGCGCAGCCGCCAGTAGCCAATGAAGTCGCCGCCATCAGGCAAATACAGGCTGCCAAAACCCAGGCCCTGGGTGGCGCGCGCGCGGCGCTGGCGCCAGCCCCACAGGCTGGTGGGGTTCAGACCGCAAATCACCACCCTGCCCTCGGGCACCAGCACGCGGGCCACCTCACGCAGAGTGGCATGCGGATCGGCGCTGAACTCCAGCGTGTGCGGCAGCACCAGCAAATCCAGGCTGCTCTCGCGAAATGGCAGTGCTGCAAAATCTGTGACCAAGGCCGTAGCGGGCGCAGTGTCACTCGCATGGGCCACGGCCAGCCATTGGTGGGGCATGCGGTTAGCCTGCAAACCGGCCACCTCGGGTAAACCCAGCTGCATCGCGTGGTAGCCAAACACGTCTGCCACGGCCTTATCCAGCTGCGCGCGCTCCCATTGCAGTAAATACTGCCCGGGAGCGGTTTTAAACCAGTCGTGCAAACCTATAATTTGATCAGCCATGAACTTTAGTGCCCAATTTGTCGCTTCACCAGCGTTTACCGATGTCGTGTTGGCTGCATTGTCACGCATGTCGCTGCGACATGCGGCATCGTTAGCCACCCACCACCCTGAATGGAAAAATACCCTTTAATGAAATTGCCTTCCCCGCCATCCCCCGCGCTAGCGCGCTTTGTGCTGTGCGCACTGGCCCTTGTTGTAGCCGCCCCCATCGTCTGCGCCAACACGCAAAACCCTTCCCAGCCAATTGCCACGGCCAGCTCCGCCCCAAGCTCCACCCCAAGCTCCTTCCCCGTTTACCTGGCCCAAACCAGCGAGTCCGCTCCCCGTACGTTGGATGTAGACGGCAACCCGGTGGACTCCCAACGCGCCGCGCCTATCCCTGGCGCACAGACGCCCGCGGCAGTGCAGGCCGACGTACCGGCGCAATCCAACACCTCTCCTGTGGCCATTGAGGTGCCGCCCCCTATCCCCGTGCTGCGTCAAACCAATGATGCCGACCTGTGGGGCCGCATCCGCCGCGGCTTTTCCATGGGTGATCTGCAGTCTGAGCTGGTCACCAGCCAAGAGCAGTGGTACGCCACCCGGCCCGACTACATCAGCCGCATGACCGAGCGCTCCAGCAAGTACCTCTACCACATCGTTGAAGAGCTCGAGCGCCGCAACATGCCTACCGAGCTGGCGCTGCTGCCGTTTATCGAAAGCGCGTTCAACCCCCAGGCCGTCTCTGGTGCCAAAGCCGCAGGCATGTGGCAGTTCATGCCCGCCACCGGCAAGTACTTTTCGCTCAAGCAAAGCGTTTTCAAAGACGACCGGCGCGACGTACTGCAGTCCACCCGCGCCGCGCTGGATTATCTGCAAAAGCTCTATGGCATGTTTGGCGACTGGCATCTGGCGCTGGCCGCCTACAACTGGGGCGAAGGCTCGGTCGGCCGCGCCATTGCCAAAAACCAGCGCGAAGGCCTGGCCACCGACTACAACAGCCTGAACATGCCCAACGAGACCCGTAACTACGTGCCCAAGTTGCTCGCAGTTAAAAACATTGTCTCCAACCCACCGGTGTTCAACGCCAATTTGCCCGAGATACCTAACCATCCCTACTTTCAAAGCGTCACCATCACGCGCGACCTGGACGTAGCGCTGGCGGCCAAGCTGGCCGAGATCAAGTTGGACGACTTCAAGTCTTTGAACCCGTCGGCCAACAAACCGGTCATCTTCAAAGCAGGCACACCCTACATTTTGCTGCCCTGGGACAATGCCGGTATTTTTGAGCGCAACCTGGCCATCCATAACGGCCAAACCGCTGGCTGGACAGTGTGGACCGCCCCAAGTACGATGAAAGCCGGTGACGCCGCGCGCCGCGTAGGCATGGACGAGGCCAAGTTCCGCGAGATCAACCGTATCCCGCCGCGTATGCTGATCAAGGCAGGCTCCACCCTCTTGGTGCCGCGCTCGGCCAAACAGCAAAACGATGTGTCGACACAAATTGCCGACAACGGGCAGGTAAGCTTCTCGCCCGAGATCGTGCTGCGCAAACAGTCGGTCAAACTGCGCAAGGCAGAAACTGTGGCGTCGATTGCCCAGCGCTACAAGGTCAGCGCCGCCAGCGTGGCAGGCTGGAACAAGATCAGTGCGTCGGGCAGCTTCAAGGCCAAGCAGTCGGTGGTGTTGTATTTACCTGTTCAGGCTAAGGCAGCCAAAGGTGGTCGCAGCGCCAAGGGCGGTAAAGCGGTGCGCGGTGGCAAGGTGGCCACAGCGGGGAAAGTCAGTCGTTCCAGCAAAGCGGTGGTGGCCACAAAGCGCCGTCGGTGATGGCGAGTATTTTGTGGCCACTCGCATTGTTTCCCTGATCGGCGTTGGTGTACTTTGCAAGGTTTGACGCGATCACTGTACGCACGGTTAGGTGTTTATCAACCGCCCTCATGCTGGAGTACCAGAAATCGGTCGGCTGATAAACACCTAACCGTGCAGCGACCAATGCAGCGCGCTACCCGTAGTGTCCTGTCA
>JAYVDN010000366.1:0-5330 GCA_043749385.1 Polaromonas sp. | reverse complement strand
CCACCGACTTACTCACTGGTTTATCCGCTGGCTTGCTGGTTGCTGCTTGTGTGGCAGCGTTGGCTACTTGCGTGGCGGGCGCTTTGGCAGCGACAGGTTTGCCCGCAGTGGGCGTGCCGGCCGCGCCGGACGCTTGTGCTACAGGCGCTGGGGCCTTGCGGCGCGGCAAGGCTTCGTGCCCCGCCTTCAGACCCGTCAACACACATTGTTTTTGAAAGGATACTTTGTCTACTTTATGGCCGGTGGGCAGAGCGCGGTACTGGCGATTGCAATCGCGCGTGAGCAAGCGCTCACCCTCGGTGCGATCAATCAGACATTTACGCAGTTTCAGGGTGCGTGCCGAGCCTTTGACATCGGCTAATTCCGCTTGGCAACGCTGCATGCGGGTCGGGCCACCCACCAACTGGGTGGTCGACTGTTGCGCCCAAACGGGCAGCAGCGCGGCCGCCGCACAGACTACCAAACCAATACGAAAAACTGAACAAGCCACCATTACACCTAAGCTCCTGCATTTGAATAAATTTTTTACGAGGTCTGCAAGGTAACATTTTTTGAAGCGTTTTTCCAGTATCTGGGCGGCGCAACCGCAAATAGTGCGTTGCAAGCGTGGAAACCTGCACGTTTATAGCGGTTAATGCCACAAGCCCTTTAAAATATCGCGGTAGCAGCTATATATTTAATAGCAAATTGTTGCAAAAAGTAAACCAGCATCCGCTGAGCCGCCCATCCTGTCTCGCCTCCGAGGCAAGCGGTTTGCAAGCTCTTGTGAAAATTCATCAAGCTCGGGATGCGCAAATGCCCTAAAGTCCCATGTACAGATTTTTAAAAAACCCGCCATGAACGCAGCCGTCAGCCCCCAGATTTTGCAAACCGCCCAGCGCAGCGAACAGGTCGCGCAGTTGGGCCGCATTTTGCCCGCCCTGCAAGCGGCCTTGCCCGCGCACGCCATTTTGTGGCACGGCGAGGACACCGTGCCGTATGAATGCGACGGCCTCACCGCCTACCGCCAGCGCCCGCTGTGCGTAGTGCTGCCTGAGACAACTGCCCAAGTAGCTGCCGTCCTCAAAGCCTGCCATGCGCTGGGTGTGCCCGTGGTAGCGCGCGGCGCAGGCACGGGCCTGAGTGGCGGGGCCATGCCGCACCGTCTGGGCGTGACGCTGTCACTCGCCAAGTTCAACAAAATTTTGAAAATAGACAAATTCAGCCGCACGGCCGTAGTGCAGTGCGGCGTGCGCAACCTGGCCATCAGCGAGGCCGCTGCGCCCCAAGGCCTGTACTACGCACCCGACCCGAGCAGCCAGATCGCCTGCACCATCGGCGGCAATGTGGCCGAAAACTCAGGCGGTGTGCATTGCCTGAAATACGGCTTGACGCTGCACAACGTGCTCAAGGTCAAGGGCTTCACTGTCGAGGGGGAAGAAGTAGAGTTTGGCGGCGACGCGCTGGACGCGCCAGGACTGGACTTGCTCAGCGTCATCATTGGCAGCGAAGGCATGCTGGCCGTGACCACCGAAGTCACCGTCAAGCTGGTGCCCAAACCGATGCTGGCGCGCTGCATCATGGCCAGCTTTGACGACATCCGCAAGGCCGGTGACGCGGTGGCCGCCGTGATAGCGGCAGGCATCATCCCCGCTGGGCTGGAGATGATGGACAAACCCATGACCGCCGCCGTAGAAGACTTTGTGCACGCGGGCTACGACCTGACGGCCGAGGCGATTTTGCTGTGCGAGAGTGACGGCACGCCCGAAGAGGTAGAGGAAGAGATTGGCCGCATGACGGCGGTGCTGCAGCGCTGCGGCGCGACCGCCATTGCCGTGAGCAAAGACGAGGCCGAGCGCTTGCGCTTTTGGAGCGGCCGCAAAAACGCCTTCCCCGCCAGTGGCCGCATCAGCCCCGACTACATGTGCATGGACAGCACCATCCCGCGCAAACGCCTGGCCGACATTTTGCTGGCCATCCAGGAGATGGAGAAAAAGTACAACTTGAAATGCGCCAACGTGTTCCACGCGGGCGATGGTAATTTGCACCCGCTGATTTTGTTTGATGCCAACGACGCTGACCAGTTGCACCGCTGCGAGCTGTTTGGCGCCGACATCTTGGAGACCAGTGTGGCCATGGGCGGCACCGTCACGGGCGAGCACGGGGTGGGCATCGAAAAGCTCAGCAGCATGTGCGTGCAGTTCTCTGCTGCGGAGAACGAGCAGATGTTTGGCGTGAAGCGTGCGTTTGACAGCCAAGGCTTGCTCAACCCCGGCAAGGTCATCCCTACACTCCAGCGCTGCGCCGAGTACGGCAAAGAACTGGTGCGCGGTGGCCAGTCCCGTGCGGCGACGGCCTTTCCCGGTTTGCCCCGGTTTTAAGACCCGGTTCAACACCCCGCTGAAGGCACTGCATTGTGACCACCCCAGTGCCTGATCCGCTAGAGCCGCCTTCTTCACCACCCAAGGCTGCGCCTAACCCGGCCACCGACACGGCTAGCGCGCCCACCAGCACGCTGGGCCTGCAAGGTCTGGCATGGTTGCTGGCAGCCCAAGCGCTGGGTGAAGTCATCACGCGTGCGTTGGCCTTGCCGCTGCCGGGCCCTGTGCTGGGCATGGTGCTGTTGCTGGTGGCGCTGCGCTGGCCCAGCGTGCGCGCTAGTGTGGGGGTTTGCGCCAACTTTTTATTGGCGCATTTGTCGTTGCTGTTTGTGCCCGTCGGCGTCGGCGTCATGACCCACTTGGGGCTAGTGGGCCAGTACGGTGGGCGCATGCTGGCTGTGCTGATGTTGTCCACCGCTTTGGGCTTGGTGGTGACCGCGCTGGCACTGCATTGGATGCGGGACAAAAAAGACCATGGCTGATATGGTGCAGCTGTGGGTGTACCTGTCGGCCTCGCCCCTGTTTGGCCTGACCGCCACCCTGGTGGTGTATGTGCTGGCCTACAGCCTGTACCAGCGCCTGCACCAAGCCCCGTGGGCCAACCCGGTGCTGTGGAGCGTGCTGGTAATTGCCAGCGGGCTGCTGGCCACCGATGTGGACTACCCGACTTATTTTGCCGGCGCGCAGTTCATCCACTTTCTGCTCGGCCCCGCTGTGGTGGCGCTGGCCTGGCCGCTGTGGCTGCGCCGCGTTGAGCTACAGCGGCGTTGGGGACGCTTGCTGTTGGCCGCGCTGGCGGGCGGCACGGCATCGGCTGGGTCGGCGCTGCTATTGGGCTGGGCCTGGGGTTTGCCGCAAGACGTGCTGCTGTCGCTGGTGCCCAAGTCGGTCACTGCGCCGGTGGCCATGGGCATTGCCGACAAGATTGGCGGCATCGCCGCACTCGCCGCCGTGTTTGCGGTGCTGACTGGCATTGTTGGTGCGCTGCTGGGCAAATACCTGTTTGATGCCCTGCGCATTCCGACCGACGCAGCGGGCTGGGCCGCGCGCGGCTTTGCGCTGGGCACGGTGTCGCATGGCATAGGCGCTGCGCGGGCCATCGCGGTGAATGCTGATGCCGGGGCCTACGCGGGGCTGGCGCTGGCCCTGCAGGTGCTGCTGGCCTCGGTGCTGATCCCCCTGGCCATCAAGCTGCTGGCGCTGGTGGGCTAACAGTCACCGGCAAGAGGTTTCAGAGGGATTTGAAATTACTCAATAGATTGAGTAATTTATATCAACCCATTGAGTAATTTTTTTCGCTGAAGAAGTTCGCGCTCTTAACGCGGCACACTTTGGCGTGCAGTAGCCAAGCGCGCGTCGATCAGCGCGCCGATTAAATCGACTGAGGCGACGCCCACGATGCGCTTGGCTGTCTCTTGGCCCTGCGAGTTAAGAAACATCAAGGTGGGGGTGAACTTGGCTTGGTAGGCGCTGGCAATGTCTGCGCCGTTGCTGGGCTGGCCTTTGAAGTTTTCTACTACCTGCTTGCTGTCGTTGACGGTGATTTGGAAAGCATGCACGCCCTCGCTGCGCATCGGGGCCAGGTAGCTGCGGCGCAGCAGCTCGCACCACACGCAGCCGGGCAGGCTGACCAGCAGCACCAGCGGCTCGCCTTTAGTTTGCGCTGCCAAGGCCACATCGCGCAGGGAGGTGGGCATGGGCAAAAAGGTTTCTTTGGCTTGCGCCTGCGAAACGACGGGCACCGCTGCGCTGGCCAGCCACATTAACGCCATGCGGCGCTGAGCCAAGCAGTTCACTTTGCGCAGTCCAACAGTACGCGCAGCAAATCGTCGGGCGCACTCACCATAGGGTCGTGCCCGGCGTCCATCACCACCACGCGTCCACCGCGCTGCCATGCGCCGCCCCAAAACTGCGGGTCGCGCACGCGCTGGCGAATGCTGTCGATGGTGGGTAGAGGTGGGTTCATGCAGTCGATGAAGGTGCGCGGCACGCTGGCTACGCGCTCGATGGCGAAGTCCAGCGCATGGGTATACGGCTCGGCCGGGTGCGGGGTTTGGCGGCGCTGCACCCAGGCGCGGTCTTCGCCTGACAGGCCGAAGATGGCGGGGTCGGGTGGTGGCAGGGTGTAGTGAGTGGACGCCTGTGCTGCGCTGATGCGGCCATCGCGCGTCTCAGGGTTATGCCGCGCGCTCCAGCTCTCGCCGGGCTCGGGGATGGCTGCGTCCAGGTAGGCCAAGTGCTTCAAGCGCTGGGGCGTGCGGTCAGCCACCGCCGTGCCCAGCATGCCCGCGTAGCTGTGCACTACCAGCACCACATCGCTCAGTTCTTCCGCCTCGATCAGCCCCACCACGTCAGCGATATGCGTTTCCAGCGTGATGGCTTTGCTGAGCAGGTGCGCGCGCTCGCCCACCCCCGTGAGCGTGACGGCGTGCGCCACATGCCCCAAACGCACCAGCGCGGGCTGCACCCGGCTCCAGCACCACGCGCCGTGCCACGCACCGTGTACCAAGACAAAATTCGCCATATTTCACCTCTTTTTATATACGTTTTAGGCCTGCGGCCCTTTAAAATATCGCGGGAGCAGCTACTAAATATATAGTGCTATTTTTTCAACCAAGTGCCCAATACCTCGTCCGTATGCTGCCCCAAGAGCGGTGGCGGCAGGTCGGTGCGCGGTGGGGTCAGCGACATTTTGATCGGGCTGGCCACCAGTTGGACTGCACCGTTCAATGGATGTTCCCAGGTATGCACCATGCCGCGCGACTGCACCTGCGGGTCGGCAAACACCTCGGCCAGGTTGTTGATAGCGCCGCAGGGCACCTTGGCGGCTTCCAGTGCGCCCAGCCAGTCTGCCTTGCTGCGGGTTTTAAAAATCTCTTCCAGCATCGGCACCAGCACGGCGCGGTGGCGTACGCGCTCTTGGTTCTTGCCAAAGCGCATGTCTGCAGCAATGTCGCTGCGCCCAGCTAC
>JAYVDN010000365.1:0-1847 GCA_043749385.1 Polaromonas sp. | reverse complement strand
AAAACTCATGAATGCATGCTACCGGTAGTCCCCAAGGCTGCGCGCCCTCTGCCAAGCTTTGAACGCTAGCGTAAGCTGCAACATGAAAGGCAGATTCAGCACGATGGGCATAGACCAAGATGTTGGTGTCTAGCGCAATCATGCGGGCGTTACACCCGGCGCGAAACCCTGCGCTGAACTTGGCGCTAATCGCACAGCGCGCGTTGCCAAGTACTCAGCCTCCATAGCCTGCCATTGGTGTGGGTCGGTAACTAACATATCGTTGCCGTGCACACTGGCATTGCGCAGTTTAAAAGCAGGCGTGGCTTTAGCTGGGTTGTCAGCTAAAACGCGGCGCAGGCCCTCTTCCACCAAGGCACGCAGCGTAGTGTGGCTTTGCTCAGCAAACTGTTTGGCAGACTTAAACAGCGGGTCAGACAATTCAATTGTGGTTTTCATATGGGCACCCATATTTACATACATGGGCGTATTGTATGCCTTAACTTAAAACCTGCAAGCTTTGTCCGCAACGCGTAAAAAAGCCTGCCCAGATTGCTCCGGGCAGGCTTTTTTATATGCGTTTTAAGCGTTCTATAGCTGTTCCTATTAATAATTGCATGTTGCAATCAACTCATCCAGCGACAGATGCGCCGCGTTGCGCCAAGCGCGTTTGAGGTTAGCCCAGCACTTCTCAATCGGGTTAAGGTCTGGACTGTAAGGCGACAAGAACATCAATGTGCAGCCAGCTTGCTCCACCAGTTGCTGCGTGCGCCGTGATTGGTGAAAGGTGGCGTTATCCAGCACCAAGATAGAGCCCACCAGCAGATCTGGCAGCAGCATGTGCTCTAGCCATTGGTTGAACACTTCGGTATTGCAGGTACCTTCAAACAGCATCGGGGCAATCAGCCGCCTGTCTTGGTAGCCCCCAATCAAACTGGTGCGGGGGCGCAGATCGGCATTATGGGTACCCTTGACCCGCCGCCCAATGGCCGCCCGGGCCCAGAGTCTGCAGGTGCTGGGCGCAAAGCCGGTTTCATCCAGATACACAATGGGTCGCTGGGCCTGCTGGGCCTGGTAGTGACGCTTGATGAAGTGTTTGCGCCTAGCGTAACGCTTGGGCTCGAAGGCTTGGGCGTACAGCAGCGTTTTTTTTACGACTGATGCCCATGCATTTGAGCGCGTGGTGCACGGTGTTGATGCTGACCCCTAGGCGTGCCGCCATCTCTTTGAGCAGTAAATCAGGTTGTTTTTGCACCATCTTGGCCAGCGCCTGGCGATCAAACTTGCGGCTGCCGCGTGGGCCGGGCTTGCCTCTTTGGTAGTGGCTGCCTTGGGCTTGCCACACATGGACCGTGCGCAAGCCCACTTGGAACAGCTGCGCGGCCTGGGTTTTGCTGCCCCCGCTGTGCACGTAGTGCAGCACGCGCTGGCGTAAATCATCGCTGTAGGCCATAGCAAACTCCCTAAGTGGTTTGGATGGTCTGATTTTAGCTAATGCAGCTTTATTTGTGAATAGCTATAAGTCAGCAAAGCGGTGATGAAGCGTGGCAGTGATGAAAATCTCACCTACCGCTGCTCGATTTTTTTAACCCGCAAATCCACATGCGTTTCATTATTAAGCGTAACCTTAATCCGCACCGGTAGGTTTTGTAAACTGGGGGCAAACCACATTTGCGCGGTGATAGTGCCACGCGGGTTAGCGATAGGCCGTGGTGTCAGACCATAGGCTATTACCGGGCCAATTTTGGGTAGGTCAATGGTCTCTGCAGGGCCTACCACGTAGGTCCACTCGTCCAGCCCACCGGGGCGGGCCAGCCATACGCGCACCGTCTCGCCAGCGACCAAGCGCGCTCTGCCGCTGGTAAAGC
>JAYVDN010000364.1:0-4123 GCA_043749385.1 Polaromonas sp. | reverse complement strand
TCCAGAATGTGCTGGCGCGAGCCTGCCAGCCAGTCCATGAACTTGCTGCTGTGGTGCACGGCGTGCAGGCGCCATAGCCACGTCTCGTGGTAGGCGCGGTGGGTCCAGTACTGCACCAGGTCAGCGGCCAAAATAATAAGCAGCAGCTCCAACACAAAGGGCAGGTTTTGGATCCAGGCTTGCAGCTCGTTCTTTACCGCCCAGCCAAAGGCTTTGTGCACCATCAGGTTGGTGGCCAGCAGCACAAAGCCGACGATCATGTGGTTGACGATGAAGTGGTGAAAATCGGTTTGCCATTCAGCGCGAAAAACGGGTTGGTTTTTGCGGTGGGAAAAGAGTTTTTCGATGAAGATAAAAATCAACGACGAGCCCAGCAAGTCCAGGATGAACCAGTCCAGGCCAATGTAAGGTGTGTGGTCGGCAAAATCATTCACCGGCACCTTGTGGCCCCCCATCAGCGCCGTGACAGCCACCAGCAAAAACGCCGCAGCGCTGAGCCAGCGGGCGCGGCCAAAAATGATGTTCACCACGCTGATACCACCTGCGATGGCCAGCGCGGCAAGCATCACCGTGCGGATCACGTCTACGTTATAGCTTTGGCGCAGCTGGGGCGTGGTGAGGTACTGCGGAAAGTGAAAGGCCAGCACCCCTAAAAAGCACAAAATACCCAGACATAGGGCGATGATGCCGCTGATCAGGCCGTGCCCAGGCTTGAGCGCGCCGTGGCCCTCGGTGAGTTGGTTGAGTTTTTCTAGCATGGGTCCCTTTGCAAATGGTGCTGCAAGGGAGTGTAGCGGATAGTTACGTTTAACCAACCTTCAACTGAGCGGGTGCGTTGTGCTCCAGCGCCAACGAGGCCAGGCCTTGCAGCACATCGCCCACCACGATCACGCTGGGGCTTTGCAGCTGGTGCTGCTCGATGGTGCTGCGCAATTGGTCTAACGCGCACACAGCATAGCGCTGAGTCGGCAGGCTGGCGTTTTGGATGATGGCCACAGGGGTGCTGGCGGGCAAGCCTTGCAGCAATTGGTCCTGAATATGCTGCGAGCCAGTTACGCCCATGTAGATAACCAAGGTCAGCTTGGCTTGCCCTGCGGTAGCTGCCAGTTGCGCCCAATCAGTGCCCGCAGCGTTGGGCTTGGCGTGGCCAGTGACAAACACCACGCCGTGGGCATGCTCGCGGTGGGTCAGCGGTACGTTCAGCGATGTCAACGCCGCCAAGCCGGAGGTAATGCCGTTGACCACCTGTACCTCGATGCCAGCGGCTTGTAGCGCCTCAATCTCTTCACCGCCCCGGCCAAAGATAAATGGGTCGCCCCCCTTGAGGCGCACCACATTCTCGCCTTCGCGTGCAGCCAGCAGCATGAGTTTTTCGATAAAGGCTTGCGGTGTCGACTTGCAGCCGCCACGCTTGCCTACCTGCACAATGCGGGCGCTGGGCTGGGCGTGGGCCAACACGGCATCGTTGACCAGATCGTCAACCAGGATCACGCTGGCCTGGCTGATGGCTTTGACGGCCTTGAGGGTCAGTAGCTCCGGGTCACCTGGCCCGGCACCTACCAAGGTCACTTTGCCGCGCAGGAGGCTTAAGTTGTGCTTTGCTTGTATGGGGTTTGTCATCTCGGGTCTTTTGTTCAGGTAGTAATCTGCTTTACCAGATGCAAGATGTGTTCCACTTGCTGCGCGATGGGCAGTGGCACAGGCTTATCACCCCGTAACACTTCGTCTATGTACTGGGCGGTGCTCTGCGCATCGATGGCTTTGGGCAGGTCGGGCAGGGCGGCAATAGAGCCACTTTGCACGGCGGCCAGGCTGGTGTGCACGCCGTGCACAAAGCCGTCCATTTGCGGTGCGCGCCGCGCGTCGGCCACGGCCTCGCCCTCGGTGCCGCGCAGCAGCATGGCGTGTGCGCCCGTGAGGGTGAAGGTGGCGGTCATGCTGTGCAAATACTCTGGGTGGGTGTAGCTGGTGACTATCAAGGCCTGCGCGCTGGTGGTGGGGTTCATCAGCTTGACCATGCTGTGGGCAGGATTGCGCAGGCCGACGGCTCGCCGCACGTCGAGCAGGCGTTTCAAAGCGGGATTGAGGGTGTCGGTAGGGGCAAAATACAACCCTCCATGCGCTATGGATAAAGGAGCTGCTCCCGCGATATTCCATTGGGCTAGAGGTTGATTTGGTACTAAATTTAGGGCTTCTATAACGCTTTGGCTGGTAATACGTGCGTCTTCGGTAGCGCAGCCATGCACCAGCACGCCAAAGCCGTGCACCGCGCCTGCGCGTGCCAGCAGCGCCGCCAGCAGGGGGGTGAGCACTGGCAAGCGCCGCGCACCGTTGTAGCTGGGAATCACCACCACCGAGCCCTCTACCTGCAGCTTGGCTAAGCGCCCATGCACAGCGTCCAGAAAGCCCGCCATCTCCTCAGGCGTTTCGCCTTTGATGCGCATGGCCAGGCAAAAGCCGCCTATTTCCAGGTCAGTCACTTGACCATCGAGCACTTGGCCCATCAGGTCAGCTGCCTGCGCGCGTGGCAGTGCCCTGGCGCCGTCTTTGCCGCGTCCTATTTCTTTGATGTATTTGGCAATGCCCATGGGGCTATTGTCGGCGATGAATGATGACTTTCGGTGATGTGCTTATGCGTGTCTGCAATGGGGCACTGGCCAGCGCGCTCAACGGGCCTTGTTGGTCCAAACATCCATCAAATCTGTAGAGGCCTGAAAGCGAATCCCGTTGTCGCTCAAAATCTCTTCGGTGGCTTCGACGGCTTTTTTGTGGGGCAAGACAATCGATTCACCCGAACGCTGGTCAAACTTGATCACCACCAGCTCTTCCTTCATGTCCCGCAGCATTTGCACCATGTGGCGCAGGCTGCGCACTGGGACATCGTTGATCGAATACACCACCGAGCCAAACCGGTTGTCGTAGCCCGACACCAAGCGGTGCGGAAAAAACGGCGCACTCACCACTACCAGATCTTCCCGGCTGGCATCGGGCTCGTCGGCCACCCGCGTGACCAAGGGCTGCGCGTTGAAGGCGTAGCTATTGAGCTGGACCGCATTGGTGCTAAAAAAACCTCGAAACTCCCACGTAGCCCGAGAAAATACGATGGGGCCGTAGACAAAGTACGAGGGATAAGCACCGTCCAATGCACTTACCAAGCGTGCCCGGCTGGCACTCACGGGCACCTCAATGTTCAGACTCTTGCCCGCACGCACCACGGTGAGTGGTACTTTGCCGTTTTTGGCGACTTTTTGCACGTGGTATTGAAAGCGCACGTTCACGTCGTTGGTGAGCTTAACCAAGCCTTGGTTGTCGATCTCGGTGTCACCGATGCGGGTGACGATGTCCCATTCCTTGAGCGGATAGCTGGCATCAAGCGATGCGGGCCGCTGCACCACCATGCCGCGCACTGACTTGTCGATCTTTAGAAAACTGCGCAGGGACGGGTTTTCCAGGCTTTGAAAATCATCGAACATGGAAGGCTTGCCATCGTATTTTCCGTCAGCAATATCGCTCAAGAAGAGCTCGACTTCTTCATTGGGAATGATGTAGCCAATGTTTTGCGCGCTGTTGATTCCGGAAAATGCCAAGCCGATCATCTTGTCGTCCGCAAATACGGGCCCACCGCTATTGCCGGGGTTGATGGCGGCATCAATCTGGATGCGCAGCCCAGCCGTGGGGAAGTTGTAGGGCACATACTCAATGCGCGAGACAATGCCTTTGGTGATCGACAGTGAGTTGCCGCCCACCGGGTAGCCATAGGCCAACACCGCGTCTTTCACCTCGGGCAGCACACTGGCCCGCACGGGTGCTGTGCGGGTGGCAAAAAAGCTGGGGTCTTCCAGCTCCAGCACCGCCAAGTCAATGCCCCGCGCAATCGCCACCACACGCGCAGCCATACGGTCACCGCCCTCTTTGGCCCGCACTTCCACTTTGCTGGCGTAGTTGACGACGTGGGCATTGGTCAAGATACGGTTGCCTTCGATGATCACGCCAGAACCCGTTGATTCGGTAGGTGCCGCCTTGTTCCACGGGCGGTACAAATCTGGTTGGCGCGCAGTGCTGAATATGCGAACTACAGCGCTTTCCAGTTGCGCTGCACGATTGGCTTTTGGCGCTATTTGCG
>JAYVDN010000363.1:0-2711 GCA_043749385.1 Polaromonas sp. | reverse complement strand
TTCACGTCAAACAAAATCGTGCCGCCGGGTACGCGCGAGAGCACGTCCTTTGCAAACAGCATGATCTGGCGGTCGGGGTAAATCACATTGCCGTCCTTGGTCACCACGCCCAGGCGGTCGCCGTCGCCGTCAAAGGCAAAGCCTATTTCTGCGTCGGTGGTTTGCAAGGCGTGAATGACATCGCGCAGGTTCTCCGGCTTGCTCGGGTCGGGGTGGTGGTTGGGAAAGGTGCCGTCTACCTCGCTATATAGCTCCATCACATCGCACCCGATGGCACGCAGAATGCCCGGCGCAGTAGCACCCGCAATGCCGTTACCCGAGTCCACCACCACCTTCATGCGGCGCTTGAGCTTGATGTCCGACACAATGCGGTCGCGGTACGGTGCCTCGATGTTGATGTTGCGCACGCGCCCGGCGCTTTGCAATAGCCAGGCCTCGTCCTCGATCATGCGGCGCAGACCCTGGATTTCTTCGCCATAAATCGCCCGGCCACCCAGCACCATCTTAAAACCGTTGTAGTCCTTCGGGTTGTGGCTGCCCGTCACCTGGATACCGCTCTCGCATAAAGTGTTGGCCGCAAAATAGAGCATCGGCGTGGTGACCATGCCCACATCGATCACATCCACCCCCGCAGCCACCAGGCCGCGCGTCAGGGCGGCCACCAAAGCAGGGCCACTCAAACGGCCATCGCGCCCTACGGCCACCGCTTTTTGCCCCTCGCGCACAGCGCAGGTGCCGAAAGCTTTGCCCAGTGCCTCGGCCATAGGTTCGTTCAGCGCAGCGGGCACCATGCCGCGAATGTCGTAGGCTTTAAACGCCGCAGTGCTAACTTGCATAGAGAGGTGATCTTTCCGATGTTGTAGAGCGATTGTAATTAAGCTTCTGCTAAGCTCACGCCACTATAGAATTTGACCCACAATGAAAAAAACCGTAGCCGTGATCTTATCTGGAGGCAGTGGTGCCAGGCTGTGGCCCTTGTCGCGCCACGATGCGCCCAAACAGTTTCAAGCTTTTACAGACGATACATCGCTTTTGTCGCACACGGTACAGCGTGCGGATGCTTTGCATGCGGTGTCGGAGGTGATAGTGGTGTGCAGTGTCGCCCATCAAGCCCTGGTTGAGCTCCATTGCGCGCCCTACACCGACAAGCCCATCACCTATTTGCTGGAGCCAGTGGCCCGCAACACGGCCGCTGCTATAGCCTGCGCCGCAGCCTATTTGCAAGCGAAGCACCCCCACTCTGAGGTGTGCATGCTGGTGCTGCCCTCTGACCACGCGGTGGGCCAAACCGACTTGTTTGCACAAGCCATTGGCCACGCCTTAAATGGTGCCGAAGCGGGCTACTTGGTTACGCTTGGCGTGGCTGCCACCCACCCCGAGACTGGCTACGGCTATTTGGAGATGGGCGCGTTGCTGCAGGTTGCCAACGTCTATAAAGTAGCGCGTTTCACAGAAAAGCCCTCCCTCGAGCGCGCCCAAGCGATGCTGGCCAGTGGCAACTACCGCTGGAACAGCGGCATGTTTGTGATGCGGGCAGACCCATTTTTGGATGAGCTCAAGCGCTACGAGCCCAGCATCTACACCGCCTGCACCCAGAGCGTGTCGCTGGCCACTGCGGGCACCGGCAACAGCACAAGCGACCATGTAGCGCTGGCGCGTGCACCCTTGGAAGGCTGCATCAGCAAAAGTGTAGACCACGCTGTGTTTGAGCGTAGCGATCGCGTGGGCATGGTGTCACTGAGCAGCGCGTGGACCGACCTGGGCTCTTGGGCCGCCGTAGCGGAGCTGGATGAACGCGCTACGCACTTTGCCGCTGAAGTAAGCAAGGTCATAAGCATTGGCGCCGAGCACAACTACGTGAGAGCCCAAAAAATGGTGGCCTTGGTAGGTGTAAGTGACCTGCTGGTGGTGGATACACCCGACGCTTTGCTCATCTCGCACCGTGCGCATTCTCAAGCGGTCAAAGATGTGGTGGCTGCGCTGGATACCCAGAAGTCAACTCTCACCCAGTTTCACTGCGCACCGGTCGCGGACTCAAACTCCATGCCATCCTCACACGACGGCGCACCGCCCTACACGAGGCACATAGTGCTGCAGCCGCACACGCATATGTCCTTGGCTGTGGACGTGCAGCGCGCCAAGCATTGGATAGTCCTCGCGGGGCAAGCCGTGATCACTTTGGATGGGCAGCCTCTTACCTGCGTGGCTGGGGAGCACATGCGCATTGCAAAGGGGCAATCCTGCGCGGTGGAAAATGCCCGTGATGAGAGATTGGAGATTATTGAAGTCGTGGCTGGTGCCAGCTAAGGATACCGTCAATGGATTGAACCACGTTGGCTTTACGTAGGCGGGTTTAAAGATAACTCGGCTGGCTTGGTTGTATGGCGACAGCCCGAGAACTTGCGCTGCAAAGAGACCGCGCAGGCACCGTGAGCTTCCCATGCAAAGCGAAAGTAGTCAGGCGAGGACGCCCACCTTTAAATCCCAAACCTAGTGTGCCTGCAGGCGCTGTTGGCGGCCCGCGCCAAATCACATAGCACTCAGATATTTAGATGACGGTGCCAAGCGCAAGTTGTCCAGCAGCGTCAACATCGGTTAGAGTGCAGCTATAAGCACGCACCACCCGCATAAATTGACTGCGCAACTCAAAGGCAAGCCATGGTAAAAAAAGCGCCGCGCCGCACGGCAGAACGCATTTTGGAAGTCACGCT
>JAYVDN010000362.1:0-19669 GCA_043749385.1 Polaromonas sp. | reverse complement strand
ATCATCTCCACCGGTGTGCTAAAGGCGCTGTGCGCGGCGGGCGAGACGCAGTCCACCCCCGCCGGCACACCGCGCGCGGCGGCAATCTCTGCCGTCACTTTGGGGCCGGGCAACACACCACCATGGCCCGGCTTGGCGCCTTGGCTGAGTTTGAGCTCGATCATCTTCACCTGGGGGTCACGCGCATTGGCCGAGAACTTGTCCGCGTTAAACGAGCCGTCCTCATTGCGGCAACCAAAGTAGCCCGAGCCTACCTCCCACACCAGGTCGCCCCCATGCACGCGGTGGTGCACGCTGATGGAACCCTCGCCCGTGTCATGCGCAAAGCCGCCGCGCTGCGCGCCTTGGTTCAGGGCCAAAATCGCGTTGGCGCTGAGTGCACCAAAGCTCATGGCCGAGATGTTGAACACGCTCATGGCGTACGGCTGGGTGCAGCCGCTGTCGGTAGTGCCTACGGTGATGCGAAAGTCGTGGCTGGCCAGCTTGGTGGGGGCTATCGAGTGGTTGATCCACTCATAGCCCTCAGCGCCTACATCTAGCTGGGTGCCAAACGGCCGCTTATCGGGCTCGCCTTTGGCGCGTGCATACACCAGCGAGCGTTGCGAGCGCGAGAACGGTGCGGCCTCGTTGTCGCTCTCCAGGAAATACTGGCGCATCTCCGGGCGAATGAACTCCAGCAGAAAGCGCGCATGGCCAATGACCGGGTAGTTGCGCAAAATGGCGTGCCGGCTTTGGCGCAGGTCTCGCACGCCCAGCGCGCTGAGGCCTAGGAACAGCAGCCCCCACAACCAGCCCACCTTGAAGGCGATGATGCTGAACAGGCTAAGCAAGGCTCCAAAAATACACAGGCCGAAGGCTGTGTAGCGCACAGGGAAATAGGCATTCGCCTTGGCAATTTTGTCTGCAATCATGTGCGCATGCTAACTGCAAAATTGCTATTTCGTGTGACTGAAAGGGCGGAAATTGCACGCCCAACCTTAATCAGGCGCCATTTAGGCTGGTTGCCGAAAGAAAAGTGACAACTTTTGAGCGGTCAAATCCGGCAATTCTTCCGGTATAAAGTGGCCCGCAGGCACGGCCTGACCGGTCACTACACCGCTGCACTGCGCCTGCCACAGCGCCAGCGGCTGGAACATGCGCTGCACCACGCCGCGCTCGCCCCATAGCACCAAGGTGTCGCAGGCGATTTTCTGGCCTTCTGCGCGGCCGGTGCGGTCATGCGCCAGGTCTATACCTGCGCTGGCCCGGTAGTCCTCGCACATGGCGTGGGTGGTGGCCATTTGGGCAAAGCAGCGCTCGTACTCGGCCAGCGCCTCTGGCTCGATATAGGCCATCCCAGCACTGCCCCAGCCGCCCAGCTTGGCGTGCAGGTAGTTCTTCCAGTCGCTATGGATCATGCGCTCGGGCAGGGGTGTCGGCTGGATCAGGTGGAACCAGTGGTAGTAGGCGCGGGCAAAGGCCATGTCGGTGGCGTTATACATGTCCAGCGTGGGGGCGATGTCGATCACGCAGAGCTTTTTGACTTTCTTTGAATGGTCCAGTGCCAGGCGGTGCGCCACACGGCCGCCTCGGTCATGGCCGCACAGGTAAAACTGCTCCCTATTCAGCGCGGTCATCACGTCGACCATATCCTGCGCCATCACCCGCTTGCTGGCCTGCGCGTGCTCAGGCGTGGTCAGGGGTTTGGACGAATCGCCATAGCCGCGCAAGTCGGGCATGACAATGAAAAAATCTTTCATCAGTTGCTGCGCCACCCGATGCCACATGACATGGCTTTGTGGAAAGCCGTGCAGCAATAGCAACGCAGGTTTAGTGCGGTCGCCACCGAAGCGCGCAAATACTTCGATACCGTTGACCGCAAATTTTTGCGCTGTAAATCCGTCAAACCAAGCCATGGCAGTGTGCTCCGAAGTTGTTCAAAGCAGTAGGTTACTGCATTGCGGGCGAAGCGCCAGTCACCTACGAGAATGTGTCCCGGCACAATCGCTCGTTAAATGGCCTAAGTTTGCACAAAGCGCTTCAACGCCCGCCGAGGTGTGGCAGGTGGCGGACTGGCGGTGTAGCCCAAGCGGCAGAACATTTGCACTGTACCGTCGCCTACATTACTGGGCGCATTTTTGCTCAAAATAAGTTGGTGCACTTTCTCGTAGTGCGGCTTCATCTCTGCAAACTCTTGCAGGGCTTGGCTCATAGGGTGTACACCCAAGCCCAACTCGGTCGCTTTGAGTTGCAAGCGTACATACGCCCGTCCAACCTCAATTTGCTGGCTGCGGGTGTTACCCGCCGTGGTAATCCAGACAAACCCCATCGCGCTGCGGCTGTGGCCTTCAAACCGTCCCATGGCCGTTTTGTACGCAGCACTGCCCTCGGTCAATGGCGCAGCGCGGTCGACCATGCCGACTGCGTTGGCAAAACGGACAGAAGCACTGTTGATGGATATGCCGTCACGATTTTCGAGAATCTCGTGGGGCCCGATGCGCAGAAGTTTCGAGCTTTCCAAATAGGTACGCGGTGTTAAAAGCTCTACCTGCGCAGACTGCCAACACAGATCGCGCATGGCAGTTAGCTGCGCGGCATCCACGGTGCCGCCTATGGCAACACTTGTTGCTCTATTGCTGTCGGTTAAGGTTTTCAGTGTGTTGGGGCTTACGGAGCGTGCTGTGTCATAGTCACTTTTAGGGGTGTGGCGTTTTAAGATGTGGTCGAACAATGCATCGGGCGCAGCGGTCGCGCTAGGCTTGCTGACGGCAATCTGGGCCACGGGGCGTGCGTCCCATGCTTTGAGGTCGGTGGGCAACTCACTTTGTGGCCATAACGTGACTTTAGATTCCAGCCCTTCCTTGGCCAAAGCCATCACCAGCAGCTCAATAAAAGCGCCATGGCCTATCAATATTTGCCTTCCATAAGGGTCGGTTTCTGCCAGCACACGCTGCGGGTCGGTTCTTACAACGATCAAGCCTGGCTGGCGCAAGTCCACCAACCAAGGCTGCAAGTTGTGCGGATTAGGAGCGGTAATGGCGTAAGCCACAGCGCGGCGGCGCGGGTCTGCCTCAGTGCCAGGGCCTTGCCAGGCCTCGACAGCAGCATCAGGAAAGGCGCCGGATGCACAGCCAGTAAGCGTAGCGGTGGCGGTCAATGTGGCGGCGGTGATGGTGCCGCCACCGACTAGGCGTATAAAGTTACGGCGTTGCATGGTAATTTCCTTCAAGGTTGAGGTGGATAAAAGTGAGCGCTCAAGCGAAAAACGGCAGACCCTGGCGCGCTTGGAGAAAAGTCCAAGTGCAAAAACCTGTGAATGCAATAGCGAAAATCCAAACAGCGCGGACTGCGCTCTTTTGTGTAACTTGCGTCATCTGCTTGGGGCCCGCAAACTGGAGTGCAAAAGCAAACGCGGGAATAAAGTGCATGGCGTGGATGCCAAAGAAGTGCGCCACCCGCAAATCGCCCCCGCTGCGCGACCATTTGACAAGGGGCAAGCCAGCGCTGTCGCTCAGCACACCTCCGACCCAATGGCCAGCCCGCTGCGCGCTCAAGTAGCCGCCAAACCCAGTGCCAATGAAGAAAGTCAAAACTAAGCCCAGCACGATAGCCAGTGTGATCGCAGAAGGTAAGCTGTATAGCGGGTTGCGGGCAATCAGAATGCCAAGCGCCAAAGATGCACTGGCCAAAATCACTGCACCTATGCCCATCAGGGTGTACATGGTGGCAAGAAATGGCGTTTGGGTATTAAAGTGCGATGCCACGCCTTGGCTTCCTTGCCAAGTGATGTACCCCACTTCAAACAAGCCCGCCAACACCGCTGCCCACACCACATATCGCGCAGTCTTGCTGCGCAATGCCGCAGCGGGTAACCAGACCATGAAGAGCGCCAGGGTCAACAGATACACCCCCGTGGAGAGCTGAAATTTGAAAGGCTTTAGCCAAACGCTCACGCCTTGAAGCTGGCGGCTGTCTAGCAGCGTCAAGGCCAAGGTGGGAAGCGACACCAACAGCAGCGCCAAGCCAACCCAATACAGCGGCGCGGCGACTTTTTGGATACGCGCAAGCAAACTGATTTGCGTGCTCGCTGGCAAGTGCATCGTCGGGCTATCTAAGGTCATCATGTGTCTTTCCTGGTGTGTTGATGTGCTGTATTATCAAAACGAAATCAGCATTGCACAATTAGCTATCTGCTCATATCTGGATTACATAAATGAATAACCAATTTGACTGGACTTTGATCCGCTCTTTTTTGGCTGCGCTGGACCACGGTAGTTTGTTGGCTGCAGCACGCGCTACGCATGTGAGCCAACCAACCATCGGGCGGCACATCTCGGAACTAGAGACGCAGTTGGATGTGGTGCTGTTTGAGCGCACGGGGCGCGGGTTGCTGCCAACCCAGATGGCGGAGCGTTTGGCTGAGTCGGCGCGTGCCATGGAAGCGGGGGCTAATCAGCTGCTGCAGAGCGCCTCTGCGCAGACTAGCAGCCTGGGCGGTACCGTGCGCATTACAGCCAGCCAGACCGTAGCTTGCGTTTTATTGCCCGGTGTTTTGGCGCAGATGCGCTTGGTTTTACCCGAAATTCAAGTGGAGGTGCTGGCCAGTGATGCCGTAAGCAATTTGCTCAGGCGCGAGGCGGACATCGCATTGCGTATGGCGCGACCTGACCAGAGCAGTTTGATCGCTAAGCGCATTGGCGAGGTGAGGGTATGTGCCTGTGCGCACAACGACTATTTGAGGCGGCGCGGCATACCCCGGCAGATGCAGGACTTGTTGAGTCATGAGTTGATTGGCGACGACCAAGGTGATCAAATCATCAAAGGTTTTGCTGCATTTGGTTATCCAGTAGGCAAGGAAAAATTTGCTTTTCGTACAGACGACTCTATGGCCTACTGGCGCGCGGTACAAGTGGGCTTGGGCATAGGATTTGTGGCTGATTTTATGGTTCGAACTGACGCGCAAGTGGTGCCGTTGCTGTCGACCATGAAAATACCGCCTTTGCCCATATGGCTTACCGTGCACCGTGAAATTCGTACGAATCAACGCATCCGTGCGGCATACGATTTTTTGGCCACCGTACTGCCTAAAGCGTTCTAACTTAGAGGTATTTGTTTTTGAAACTCTGCTATGTACAGCTAGACAATTGTGTAAACCGTCTAAGTTTTTCACAATGGACGGTTTGGAGAACCCAATTTATGAAAATTCAATCTCAAAACACCGCAATCTTAAGATGTATTCGCTTGTTGCTGCTCGCAGCTAGCACCACCTACTTGATGGGCTGCGCTGCCTACGCCAACCCGTATTACAACGCAGCCAAACCACACCACACGACAGAGGGTTTTAAAAACAATTACATCCCGTCGGCGACCCAAGGCGGGGCAGCTTTTTTTCGTTGGCAAGTTGAGCGTCTGCGCAGTGGTTTACCCAAGCCTGCGCAGATGCCCACACCACAAGTGAATGCCGATCTGCCATTTATCAAAACCAATGCAATCAAACCCGGGGTCTCAGCCAAGCTTGCCAATCTGGGTGGTGATGCATCACCGGCGCTGCCAGAGATGATGCAACCCGCCATCACTTGGGTGGGCCACGCCACCATGTTGGTGCAGGCCAGTGGGCTCAATGTACTGACCGACCCCATCTTTTCCCAGCGCGCATCGCCAGTGCAGTTTTCTGGGCCTCAGCGAGCCCAGCCGCCGGGCATCGCATTGGCAGACTTGCCTCGCATTGACGTGGTGTTGGTATCGCATAACCACTACGACCATCTGGATTTTGACTCAGTCAAAGCACTTTCGCAGCAAACGGGAGGTGCACCATTGTTCCTCGTGCCTTTGGGATTGAAAGACTGGTTTGCTAAAGCGGGTATCACGACAGTGAAAGAGCTAGATTGGTGGGACAGCGTGGTTGAGAAAGGTGTGGAATTTAATTTGACACCTGTGCAGCATTGGTCTGCCCGCAGTTTGGGAGATCGCAGCCAAACGTTGTGGGGCGGCTGGTCAGTCTTTGGGACAGAGTTTCACTGGTACTACAGCGGCGATACGGGATACAGCAAAGACTTTGCAGATACGCAGCAGCGTTATGCAGCGCGCCAAACTGCAGCCATGGGCGGCGGTTTTGACATTGCCTTGATCGCCGTGGGTGCCTACGAGCCGCGTTGGTTCATGCAGGCGCAGCACCTCAACCCTGCGGATGCCGTGCAAGTGCATAAAGATTTGAAGGCTAAACGCAGCGTGGGCGTGCACTGGGGTACGTTTGAACTGACCGACGAGTCGCTGGACCAGCCGCCGAAAGATCTGGCCGCGGCGCGCAAAGACCAAGGGGTGGATGAGGAGGATTTCTTTTTGTTGTCTATTGGACAGACAAGAAAATTACCTGCACGCGGCCCTCTGCTCTGAGAACCCGGGGCAAAGTCGCCCTGCGCAGTGTCGTTAGACGTGGGGATCTGCCTCCAGCAACGCCAACACCCGCTGAAACGCATGGCGCACCGTGGCTTCGCGCACGGCGGCGCGGTCGCCGGCAAAGCAATGCACCTCGCTGTGCAGCGCGCCGTTGACCGAGAAGCCAAACCACACCGTACCCACCGGCTTGGCTGCGCTGCCCCCGGTAGGGCCCGCTACGCCAGTGACGGCAATGCTGACCTGGGCATTGGAGTGGCGGATAGCCCCAAAGGCCATGGCGCGGGCGACGGGCTCGCTCACCGCTCCATGCTCAGCTATCAGCGCTGCATCGACGCCCAGTTGCTCGTGCTTGGCATCGTTGGAGTAGGTGACAAAACCGCGCTCAAACCAGTCGGACGAGCCTGCCAGTGAGGTGCAGGCGGCCGATATCAGGCCGCCGGTGCAGCTCTCAGCAGTGGCCAGCATATAGCCATCTTTTTTAAGCTTTTGGGCCAGTAGCCCAATGGAATATTGCGGGAGCAGCTCACTATTTAATAGCGTTTTGGATGTGTTGTCAGCGACGTGCATTTAAAATCTCCACAGTGCAATGAGCAGCAGCGTGAGGGCGGCGGCCACCAGGTCGTCAAACATGATGCCAAAACCCGCTTTGGCATTAAAGCCTTTGAACAAGCCATCGGCCCAGGCCACCGGGCCGGGTTTGACGGCGTCAAAAAACCGGAACAACGCAAAGGCGATGAGCTGCGCCCACAGGCCAGCGGGTGCGATCATCCACAAAATAATCCAGAACGCAGCCACCTCGTCCCACACAATATTTCCAGGGTCCATCACCTGCATGTGTTTGGCCGTTACCGTACAGGCCCACCAGCCAATGGGCAAAGACGCGGCAATGACCCAGCCGATGTGCGCAGGGCTTAAATACATTTGCATCACCACAAACGCGGCCCAGGCCCACAGGGTGCCTGCGGTGCCAGGCGCAAAGCGTGACAGGCCCGAGCCAAAACCCAATGCAATGCAATGCGCCGGGTGCGAGAGCATAAAGCGCGCCGTCGGGCGCAGCATGCTGGGGCGAATGACGGGGGAAGTGGCGTAGGGTGCCACAGGTTCAAGACTGCTCATGCCTTGTATTGTGCCTGCTCTGGGCCCCACCGGCCTTCGCTGCTAGCCCGCAGAAGGGGCGCCTTGCAGCACGCGCTGCACGTCGGCCATGCGCAGCGGTTTGGTAATAAAGTCATTCATTCCCGCAGAGATGGCGCGCTCGCGGTATTCGGGCAGTGCGTGGGCGCTGGCACCGCACACAAACACAGGCTTGCGCCCCTGGGCTTGTTCCCACTCGCGCAAACGCTGGGTCGCCGTATAACCGTCCATGACGGGCATTTCGCAGTCCATGAACACCAGGTCAAAATCGTCGTGCTCAGTTTGCAGCCGCTCCAGCGCTCGGGCACCGTCCTCTACCTGCTGCGCGGTCACGCCCAGGTATTTGAGCTGGCTGGAGATCACCATGCGGTTGATGGCGTTATCGTCGGCCACCAGCACGCGCAGGTGCGGGAACTGCACTACAGCCTGGTCGGTTTGCTTTGCTGCGCCGTCTGCGAGTGACCTGGAGGCGTCGCGCACCACCTCCAGCGGCACGGTAAACCAGAACACCGAGCCGCGGTCGGGCGCGCTGCGCACGCCAATCTGGCCATCCATCAGCTTGACCAACTGGTGGCAAATGGACAGTCCCAGCCCCGTGCCGCCATAGCGGCGCGAAATGCTGGCGTCGGCCTGGGCATAGGCCTGGAACAAATTGGCCTGCTGCGCCTGCGTCATGCCCATGCCGCTGTCCTGTATCTCAAAGCGAATATGTGTCAGCGCGGTGGTTTGGGGCTCGCAACTGACGCGCAGGGTGATCGCACCCTCGCTGGTAAATTTGTAGGCGTTGCCGATCAGGTTGACCAGCACTTGGCGCAGCCGCATGGGGTCGCCCATCACCCGCTGGGGCAGGTCCAGCAGCTCCAGCTGGACCGGAATGCCCGACTCGCGGGCCTGGAACATGAACAAGGACTGGCACTCCAGCGCCAACGCCGGTAACTTGAACGGCAAGTGCTCCAGCGCCAGTTGCCCGGCTTCGATCTTGGAGTAGTCCAAAATATTGTTCAGAATCTGTAGCGCCGCCTCGCCTGACTGGTGGATGGTGCGCACAAACTGGGCTTGCTCGGCTTCCAGCTTGGTTTTGGACAGCAGATGCGTCAGGCCGATCACGCCGTTCATGGGCGTGCGAATCTCGTGGCTCATGGTGGCGAGGAAGCTGCTTTTGGCCTTGGCCATCTGCTCGGCTACGGCGCGGGCACGCACCTCTTGCTCTAGGTTGCTGGTGTACTGCTCCATTTGCAGTACCGACTCACGCACATAGATGTAGCCCAGCATGGGGATAGCCGCCAAGTAGAAAAGGCGGGCGATAGGCGTAAAGACCTTCTCGTACACCTCCCCTAGCAAAATGTCGGGAATTTTCAGAAAGTCCGACACGGCGAAGAAAACCATCGCCGTCACGATCACGTTGCGTTGCCAACCCCGCGTTTTGATAGCCAGCACGATGGCGGCTAAGGCAAACCAGGCTGTAGAGTTAAAGTGAAAGGCCAAATCACACCAGGTTTGCCCAAATTTGGATGTCGGGTTGGCCCTGATATAACCCGCCCACCACCAAAATGTGGCCGCATAGCACAGCGCGGTAGTGCTGATGGCCGCCTGTAGGTAGCGGCGCGTTAAGCGCTCGGAGCCATCGAGCAGATAGCGCAAATAGGCAGCGGCAATGATGACCAAAGACACGGTGCGTACCGCATGCTCCAGCGGTGGGAAAACCTCATGCAAGCTAAGCGGGTCAATCCCTTTGAAGGCCTGTATCGCTGCCAGCAGCAGCATGAACAGCTCACGCGCCAAGCCCAGGCCAAAACCCCATATCAGCAGCCGCTCGCGGGGTTGCGGGTCTTTGCTGTATTTAGCCAGCACCACCGCCATCAAGATGCCGTAGAAGGTAGCGGCGAACACATAGTTCACGATCACGTGGTCAATTCCGCCTCGACCCCCGGTAATTTGTGTGATCAGGTCAAGTAGTGTGTTAATCCAGAGGGGCATGGGAAAAGATTCGTTGCTTCAGTGGGAAGGGGGATGTGAATGTAAAAATACGTGTCGAGCAGTTTAATGGCTGTTGCTTGCCATCGCCAGTAGCCGCGACAGCTCTTCACACCGTTACACGGTCACCGTTATGGAGTACTTAAAGCCGCATCCGGTGGCCTTGTAGTCGGTGGGCAAACAAGCCAATATGACCCAAACCGCCTTAGGCCTTGAAGTGGTCAAATGCGCCAAAAGTATTCGTCACTGTAGCCCCTGCCATATCGCGCAGCACCAAGCCTGGCGCAGCGCTAGTGTTGCCAATGCGCGTCACTGGCGTGGAGCAGTAGTGGGCCGCCTGCTCTATGGCCTCGCGCGCAGCGGGCGGGGCGGTAAACACCAGTTCATAGTCGTCGCCGCCAGCCGAGGTCATTTGACGGCAAAAATCTATACTAAAACCGTGCCCAGCCCAATGAAATATCGCGGTAGCAGCTACACTATCAATAGCAATCTCAGCCCCGCAACCAGACGCTTTGAGGATATGCCCCAGGTCGCCCAGCAGGCCGTCGCTGACGTCTATCGCGGCTGTAGCCAAGCCGCGCAGTGCCAGCCCCAGGGCCACGCGTGGGGTGGGGCGTTCCATACGTTCGCGGGCTTGGGCAAAGAGCGCTTCACTTACCTGCACGTTGCCGCGAAACACTTCCAGCGCCAGCCGGGCATCGCCCACACTGCCGCTCACATAAATGTCGTCGCCCGGCTGCGCGCCGCTGCGGCGCAGGGCTTGGCTTTTGCCGCCCACTACGGGTACCTCGCCGAAGACGGTGATGCAAATGTTGAGCGGCCCTTGGGTGGTGTCGCCGCCCACCAGCTCGCAGCCGTAGGCGTCGGCCAAGGCAAACAGGCCTTTGGAGAAGCCCGCCAGCCAGGCCTCGTCCACGCGCGGCAAGGCCAGGGCCAAGGTGAAGGCGATGGGCTTGGCACCGCAAGCAGCCAGGTCACTTAAATTGACGGCCAACGCCTTGTGCCCCAAGGCCTCGGGCGAGACGGTAGACAAAAAATGCCGCCCTTCGACCAGCATGTCCGAGCTGACGGCCAGTTGCGTGCCCGCACGCGGCACGAGCAGCGCGCAGTCGTCGCCAATGCCCAGCGCGACCGCGTCTCCTTGTGAGGCGTTGCGCTGAAAGTAGCGCGCAATCAGGTCAAATTCGCCCATAGCGGTCGTGTGGTGGCGAGTGCAAGCGCGGGCTAGGGGTCGGCTGCAAAGCTCTAGTGCATGGTGGGCTTGCCGCCCAGTGCGCTCAGCGCGTCCAGCACAAACATGGGGATGTCGGCGTCAAACTTCTCGCCGTCTTCAGCCACGCAAAAGTAGCTGCCATGCATGGTGCCAGTGGGTGTGCGCAGGCGGCAGCCGCTGGTGTACTGAAAGCTCTCGCCGGGCTTGAGCAGGGGCTGCTCGCCCACGACGCCCAGACCTTTGACCTTGTCGTTGCGCCCTTGCGCATCGTTGATGCTCCAGGTGCGCGAGATAACCTGTGCGGCCACCTTGCCGGTGTTGGTAATGGTGACCGTGTAGGCAAAGGTGTACACGCCCTGCTCGGGCGCAGACTGGTCTGCCAAAAACTCGGGTTGAACTTGAACGCTGATGTGGTACTGGGCCATGCCCTAATGGTACAGCGTTGTAGGGGTGATTTGCGAGGTGGGTGTTTTTGGGCGCAGGGTGTTTGTACGCCCTGGTGCTTGGCTTGGACAGCCGCGGAGCTAAGTGCACCGCCGACCTGATCCCGTACAAAACCAAGCACCCGCAGGTCCCGTACAAAAGCAGCCAAGCTCCCTATGCGCCTTCCTTGCCCAGCCCCAACTGCTGCCCCGTCGCTGCCTCAAGCGCTACGGTTGGACCGGCAGAACCACGCCGAAACACCTTGCGCCACAGCTTGCTGCACAGCCCCTCAAAATCGTCCACAAAGGTGTACACCGCCGGAATCACCAGCAGGCTGAGCAAGGTGGAGGTCATCAAGCCGCCTATCACCGCCACACCCATCGGCGAACGAAAGCTGCCATCTGACGCACCCCAGCTCATGGCAATGGGCATCATGCCTGCGCCCATGGCGATGGTGGTCATCACAATCGGGCGCACGCGCTTGTGGCAGGCGTCCAGCAGCGCGTCGGTGCGGCTCATGGGTGCAACCGCCGCTTGTGTATCGGTGGCTGGCCTGCCGCGGCGCGCCTCAATGGCGTATTCCACCAGCAAAATAGAGTTCTTGGTGGCAATGCCCATCAGCATGATCAAACCTATCAACGAGGGCATGGAAAAACTCTTGTCAGCTAGCAGCAGTGCCACAAAAGCGCCGCCGAGGGACAGCGGCAGCGCCGCCAAAATCGTCATCGGGTGCAAAAAGTCTTTGAACAGCAGCACCAGCACAATGTAGATGCACAGCACGGCGGTGAGCATGGCCAGGCCAAAGCTGGCAAACAGCTCGCCCATCACTTCCGCATCGCCAATAGTGACTTGCTTCACGCCTGCGGGCAGGTTTTGGATGGCGGGCAGTTTGTCTACCGCAGCCGTTACATCGCCCAGCGGCAGGCCTGAGAGCTCCACCTCAAACTGCACGTTGCGGGCGCGGTTAAAGCGGTCAATCACCGCTGGGCCGCCCGCCATTTCAATCGTGGCCACTTGGCTCAGCATCACCGGCCCACGGGTGCCGGGCACCATCAGCCGCTCGAGCGCGCCGATGTCGTTGCGCGCATCGTCCGACAGGCGCACCACAATCGGCACCTGGCGTTGGGCCAAGTTGAGCTTGGGTAGCGAAGCGTCATAGTCGCCCACAGTGGCAATGCGCAAGGTCTCGCCTATCGCGCTGCTGGTCACGCCCATGTCGGCCATGCGGGCAAAGTCGGGGCGCACCGTCAGCTCGGGGCGCACCAAGGAGGCGCTGGAGGCTACCGAGCCCAGGCCAGGAATGGTGCGAAGGTCGCGCTCCACCGCAGCGGCAGCGGCGGCCAAAGCCAGAGGGTCTTCGCCCGTCAAAGCCAGAATATATTTTTCACCCGAGCCGCCCAAGCCCACTTTGCTGCGCGCGCCGGGCAAATCTTCCAGCGCTTTGCGGATATTGTTTTCAATGCCTTGTTTGCGTGGCCGCTCGCCGCGCTCGGCCAGCAAGATGGTGAGCGTGGCTTTGCGTGCCTCCGCTGCGCCGCCTGGAGCAAACGGATCCGTGCCTGCTGAGCCACCGCCGATGGTGGTGTAGACCGATTTCACATGCTCTACTTTGCTGATCAACAGGCGCGCCGCTTCCGCTGCCACCTTGGTCTGGGCCAGCTTGGTGCCCGGCGGCAGTTCAATATTGACCTGGGTCTGCGAGTTGTCGTCGGGCGGAATAAAGCCTTTGGGCAACAGAGGAATCAGCGTGATTGAACCGGCAAAAAACGCCAGCGCCGCTAGTACGGTAATCCAGCGATGACGCAAACACCAGCGGCTGGCGCGCATATACCAGCGCATCAGCGCACCGTCTTTTTGAACATGGCCACTGGTGATGGGCTTCAAAATGTACGCCGCCATCATGGGCGTGAGCATGCGCGCCACCACCAGTGAGGCAAACACAGCCAGCGCCGCCGTCCAACCAAACTGCTTGAAAAACTTGCCCACAATACCGCTCATGAACGCGGTGGGCAAAAACACGGCAATCAGAGTGAAGGTAATGGCGATGACGGCCACACCAATTTCGTCGGCCGCCTCCATGGCCGCTTGGTAAGGCGACTTGCCCATGCGCAGGTGGCGCACAATGTTTTCCACCTCCACAATCGCATCGTCCACCAAAATACCGATCACCAAACTCAGCGCCAGCAGCGTAACGACGTTGATCGAAAAGCCCAAATAGTTCATGCCAATAAAGGCAGGGATCACCGACAGCGGCAGCGCGACAGCCGACACAAAGGTGGCGCGGATATCGCGCAAAAATAGCCACACCACCAGCACCGCCAGCAACCCGCCTTCGATCAGCAGTGTGAGCGAGGCTTTGTATTCCTCCTCCACCGGCGTCACAAAGTCAAAGGCCTCGGTGAGCTGCATGTCGGGGTGGGCCAGCTTGATCTCGGCCAGCGCCGCGCGCACGCCACGGCCTGCGTCCACCTCGCTGGCACCCTTGCTGCGTGACACCTCAAAACCTACCACCGGCACACCGTTAAGCAGTGCGCTAGAGCGCTGCTCGGCAATGGTGTCTAGCACCTGGGCAATTTGGTCCAGGCGTACTTTGCGCCCGCCCTCCAAAGCCAGTTCAATGGCCGCGATCTCGGCCGCTGATTTGACGGTGGCCAGGGTGCGCACGGGTTGCTCGCTGGTGCCCAGGTTGGTACGGCCCCCGGCGGTTTCCATTTGCACTTGGCGCAGCTGGTGGGACACGGCCGCTGCGCTCACGCCCAGAGCTTGCATCTTGCCGCTGTCCAGCGCAATGCGCACCTCGCGGTTCACGCCGCCCACGCGCGCCACTGAGCCTACGCCCTTGACCGCCAGCAGGCGGCGCGTGAGGGTGTCGTCTACAAACCAGCTCAGAGCCTCGTCGTCCATCGACGGGATGCGCACGGTGTAGGCCAGCACTGCGCCGCCCGAGATGTTGACCTTGCTCACAATCGGGTCGCGCAGGTCGGCGGGCAGGTCGGCGCGCACCTGCTGCACCGCAGAGCGGGTTTCGTCCAGCGCCTCTTGGGTGAGCTTTTCAATGCGGAACTCGGCGGTGATGGTCACCACACCGTCTTGCACTTTGGTGTAGATGTTCTTTAAGCCTTCCAGCGAGGCAATGGAGTTTTCAATTTTGCGGGCCACCTCGGTCTCTAGCTGCGCAGGCGAGCCGCCGGGCAGGCTGGCGGTGATGATGATGTTGGGCACGTCCAGATCAGGAAAGTTTTGCACCTTCATACTTTGGTAGCCCAAGACGCCGGCAAAGGACAGCATCACAAAAAACATAATGGCCGCAATCGGGTTGCGGATGCACCAGGCGGATACATTCATATCAATTCCTCCAGTTTCAAACTACCTATTTAGTAGCTGATTGCAAATTGTTTGTTTGGGCTGCAGCAGGTTTAGTTGCTGTGACATCGGTTGGCACCGAGCTTGTCGAAGCGGCCTGTGCAGCTTGGGCAGGCGCTGCCACCACCCGCACCACGTCACCATCGGCCAAAAACGCCGCACCGCTGGCCACAAAACGTTCACCGGTTTTGGCGCCCTGCGTGATCTCTACCGCGTCGGCAATACGGCGGCCGGTTTGCAGCTTGACCTGGCTGACTTTGTTGTTCGCCTCAATCCGCATGGCGTAGGTAAAGCCGTCGCGCAGCACCAAGGCCTGCTGCGGCAAGGTGAGCGCCTGCACGGTGCCCAGAGCAAACTCGCCTTTGGCAAACATACCGGCTTTCACGCCGGGGTTTTGCGGCAGGTCCACATACACCAGGGCGTTGCGGGTTACGGGGTCTACCGTGGGCGCAACAATACGCACTTTGCCTTGCACTTGGGTACCGCTGGCAGCGGTTACCAGCACTACCGTGCCGGGTTTGATGCGCGCTACCTCGGTGCTGGTCACCTCGGCGCGCCACTCCAGGCGGCCTTGGCGGATCATGCGAAACAGCTCGGTACCCGCGCCTGCTACCGCACCTACCGTAGCGCTACGGGCCGATATCACGCCGCTGTCGGGGGCGGTGAGCTGGCCGTTTTGCAAGCGCACTTGGGCGGCGGACAGCATGGCGCGCGCAGCCTCTACCCGGGCTTTGGCGGTGGTCTCGGCGGTGGTGTATTGGTTAATTTGCTGGGCGCTCATGGCGCCGGTGTCTTGCAGGGTGCGCGCGCGTGCGGCGTTGGCAGCGGCTTCAGCCGCAGTGGCCTGCGACTCTGCCAGCGAGGCTTGCATTTGCAGCACATCGGCGCGGCCCGAGTCGGCGCTGAAGGTGGCCAGCACCTGGCCTTTTTTCACCACATCGCCCACGTTCACCCGCACGTCGGTCAGCTTCAGGCCATTGACCTCGGCGCCAATGCTGGCCTCTTGCCATGCGGCCACGTTGCCGTTGGCGGCCAGTTGCACCCCCATCGCGCCATTGCTGGGGCTGACGGCGCTGACGGTGAGAGCGGCCTTGGGGGCACTGGCAGCGCCGTTGGGTTTGGCCGCTTTTTTATCGTCTTGCGCCCAAGTATTAGAAGCAAATAGGCCAATGGCGCATATTAATAATGCGCAAGCAGCTACGATATATGTAGCGTTTGGTTTGAAGCGATGGAAGTGGTTCATACAAAAATCCGGGATGTTCGTGGTTCCGTGGGTGGCGTTTCAATTGGGTGGCTAGCAGTACAGTGCGTGGCGGGTTTGTGGCGAGGCGCGTGAGGCCAGATGTGCAAGCGGGTGTAGGTTCATTTGGCCGCCGCCGCGTTGGACAAGCCCGGGCTTTGCGCTGTCCAGCCACCGCCCGCGGCGCGGTACAAAGCGATCCACGCGGCGATGCGGTCGCGCTCCAAACCCAGCAGGCTTTGCTGCGCAAATACCGAGGTGCGGCGCGCGTCTTCCAGCTCTACCAAGCTGCCCAGGCCCGCCCGGTAGCGCGCCTGCGCTGCGTCTAGCGCGGCTTTGTAGCCAGCGGCGGCTTGCAGTGCGTCGGTGTTGCGCTGCGCTGCGCTGTCCAGGTTCACCAGGGCTTCTTCCACCTCGCGCACGGCGTTGCGCGTTTTGGCGCGCAGGGCGACTACCGCGTCGTCATAGGCGGCAACAGCGGCTAGGGTGTTGGCGGCGGCGCGGCCACCGTCCAGCAGGGGCAGCGTCAGGGCGATTGGCCCGAGGGACCAGGTGAGCCCGTCGTTGGTAAAGCCTGCTTGGCGCACAGCGGCGACGCCGATGTTGCCGCTGAGCGACAGCATGGGGTAGCGCTTGGCATCGAAGGCGCGTGTGTCCAGGCTGGCGGCGGCGACGGCGCGCTGCGCAGCCACGATGTCGGGGCGCTGTTGCAATACGCTGGCAGGCATACTTGCTATATTAAACAGAGCTGCTCCCGTATTCATTTGTTGAGCTACAACCTGATTCGCCTTCAATTTATTGCGCAGAACAGGTTCTTCTATGCCGCTGAGCGCCACCAGGCTTTTGACCAGCACGTCGCACTGCGCCTGCGCCGCACGCACGGTGTTGGCACCGTCCGCTGCGCTGGCGCGGGCCAGGGCTGCATTGGCCGGTGCGTTAAAGCCCGCCTTGGCGGTCAGCTCGGCCAGGCGGGCGGTTTCGGCACGCGAGGCGGCGTCGTTTTGCGCCAGCACGGTGTTGCTTTCGCAGTAGCGAAGGCTGTAGTAGGTAGCTGCGGTTTCGGCGGCTACCGCCACGCGGGCTTCGTGCCAGCCCAACTGTGCGCCTTCTAGCCGGGCTTGCGCGGCGTTGCTGGCGGCGCGGTTGCCGCCCAATAGGTCAATTTCCCAGCTAGCCTGCAGGCCTGCACTCAGGGCGGTGGCTTGCGGCGCGCCGGGCGTTTGCACACTGCGGCTGGCTTGGGCGTTGGCATTCAAACTCGGCAGCAGCGCAGACTGCGCGCCGGTCAGGGCGGCACGTGCCTGCGCGACGCGGTTGCGCGCGCTGCTGAGGCTGGCGCTTTCTTTTTGCGCGGCGTCCATCAGCTCCAATAGCGCGGCATCGCCCCATTGCGTCCACCAGTTGGCCATGGTGGCGGTGCTGCCGCCATGGGGCAGGGCGGCCTGCCAAGCGGAGGGTGCGGCGACTTGGCTGTCGGTTTGGGTGGTTTGCGCGCTGGGCAATGTGATGGTGGTGGTGCTGGCGCAGCCTGCCAGGGTGATGGCCGCGAGAGTGCCGCTTAGCCACGCGGCCAAACGGGTTTTGGCTTTCAGTGGCTCCGGTTGCAAGCTGGGCATCACAGCAGACCTGAAAAAAGATGCAACAAATGGCATCGACACTGCCCGTTGAAGTGGCGGTCGGAAATTGGATATGTACAGCATGAGGAGGCCTCTTACAGGGTATCAGCAGCCAGGCGGCGCGCGCCCTCTGCGTCGATCATGGCGCGCGCGTACATCACCAGGCGCTGGCGCATGGTGTCCAGCGCCTTGGGGCCAGTGACCAAGCGCGGATGCAGCTGCAAATTCATATCGCGGCCCACATACATGTGCACACCCAGCGCCACGATAGAAATAGCCAGCCGCTTGATATCGTCGTCGCCTTTTTTGACAGCGTAGTGGCGGCACAAGAGCTTGACCAGCGCCTCGTGGTAGGGTTTGATGCCACAGCTTATTTCTTCTTCCCACAGCCCCGTAGGCTCCACCATCTCGCGCATGTGCAGGCGTATGCACTGCTGCACCAGCACGTTTTGTTTCAATGGCTCGATAAACCCACCGTACAAGCCTTGCAAGGCATCTTCCAGCGACAAGTCAGCGCCTGCAAACAGGGCAATATCGTCCTTGGGTGTGCCCATCGGCTCGGTGTAAGCGGCACGGTACAGCCCGGCCTTGTCGCCAAAGTAGTAGCTGATGGCGGCAATATTCACACCGGCCAGAGTGGCAATGCTGCGGGTGGAGGTTTTGGCAAAGCCGTGTTCGGCAAAGCACTGCACAGCAGAGTGCAGCAGCCGCTGACGAGATTCTTCGCCGTCTATTCTGGGGGTGCGCATGGGCGGGATTATGTCAAGTTAAATCAATCGTTTGATTTAACACCGCGTAATGCCGTGTAACGTTATGGGTTATTTCAAAGCCGACCAAGCCGCATAGTCTTTGGGGTACACCTCTTTGTACCGGGCTAGGTGGAACATGGCCACGTCGTCCAGGTGCAGCATGGTGGCCGACTCAATCAAAGCTTCAATCACCCGAGGCTCCGGTGAAAAATGGATCAAATCAGCCGCCAAGGAGAGCACCTGCGGCGCGCTGGCATGCGTTACGGGCGTGGTCACCAGCTCAGCAAAGCGTGCCTGGCGCTGGAACAGCACGCTACGCTTTGCATGGCCCAGCGCGTCGCCGCTGTACAGGCTGCTGCGCGACTCTACGTCCAGGTAGATTTGGCTCACGCGGTGGTAGTCGTAGGCGGCGTAGCCTGCAAATACCAGTAGACACAGCGCTACGCCTTTTATAGCTGCTCCCGCGATATTCCATTGGGCTAGAGACCGATTTAATATGAAATATCCGCCTTTTATAGTGTTAGACCTTAGCTCCACTGTCTTTGGATTCACAGGCTGCAGCAGCCCAATACAAAGTCCCAGCGTCATCAAAAACGGCCCATACCACAGCGGATATTCCACCATGCTGTGCACCCCAATCAGCATCAACACCCCCCAAGCCAGCTGCCGCGTAGCATCCGTCTCCCGCCACGGCGCGGACCGCACAATCCACCACAGCACAGAGCCGCAAAACAGCAGCGCAAACGGCACCCCCAGCTCCACGGCCAAATGCAGCGGCAAGTTATGCGCATTGTCCAGCAGCTCGCCAAAACGCTTGTCAAAATGCGTGCTGTAGTGCGCATACCCCAGCTCCCGCCAGCCCCAGCCAAGCCAAGGCTTCTGCGCAATCAGCTCCAGCACATTGCTATAGAGCCACAGGCGGCTACTGCTGCCTGCGTTTTCTTGGGCGCGGCCCAACAGGCCACTGGACGAATTGCCAACCCACTGGGCGAACCACGGCATGAGAGCGACCACGACAGCGTAAACGGCCAGCGCACCCAGGCCCAGTTGCACCACCTTGCGGTGCAAACTGGCCCGCCAGCAAAGTACCGCTGCGGCGATCAGCAGCCATTGCAAGGCGCCGGTGCGGGAACTGCTAAGGCCATTGCCTATGGCGAGTGCAGCGACTGACAGCCACGGCCATAGGGTTTGCCAAAGCCAAGGGCCTTGGATGCTGGTGCCGGAACGGGTTTCAGGATGAGTAGCAGCAGCTTCGCTGGCACTGCTCTCCGCAAGGGCGTCTTGACGCAAAGGAAACGGGTGTGCCTCTTTGTGCAAACCCGTTTGCAGGAAGTACAGCATGGCCAACAATCCTATGCCGCACAGCGTAGCAAACTGGTTACGCTGGCGCAGGTTGGCAAATGCCTGCCCATCTCCCGATGCGCTGATCCACGGTGCAAACCAATGCGCTACATCGAGGTACTGGCACAAAGCCATCACTACACTCACCAGCGCGACCACCAGCCAGATGATAGCTAAAGCGCGCGCTGAAACATACTCCACCGCAACTCGGCCTAGTCCTATGCCCACATGCGCCATCAAG
>JAYVDN010000361.1:0-2154 GCA_043749385.1 Polaromonas sp. | reverse complement strand
GGTCGCAATGACAAAGAGTGGCACAAGCACAGCCTTTGGTACAAAGAAGGCAACCGCTTGAGCTACAAGGCCGTGCAGATGAAGCCGCTGACCGTTGAGAGCGTTGCCCTCAAGACTAGAACCTTCTAAGGAATCACCATGGAAACACGCACCTTCAAAATCTACCGCTACGACCCGGATGCAGATGCCAAGCCGTACATGCAAACCGTCCAGATTGAGCTGGACGGCACCGAGCGCATGCTGCTGGACGTGCTGATGAAGCTCAAAGAACAAGTGCCCAGTATTAGCTTTCGTCGCTCATGCCGCGAAGGCGTGTGCGGCTCTGACGCGATGAACATCAATGGTAAAAACGGCTTGGCCTGCTTGACCAATATGCGCACGCTCAAAGGCGACATCACGTTAAAGCCGCTGCCCGGCCTGCCCGTGATTCGCGATTTGATCGTGGATATGACGCAGTTCTTCAAGCAATACAACTCCATCAAGCCCTACTTGATGAACGATACGATTCCGCCTGAGAAAGAGCGTTTGCAGTCTCCAGAAGAGCGCGACGAATTGAACGGCTTGTACGAATGCATTCTTTGCGCGTCATGCTCTACAGCCTGCCCCAGCTTCTGGTGGAACCCTGACAAGTTTGTCGGCCCAGCAGGCCTGCTGCAAGCCTACCGCTTCCTCGCTGACAGCCGCGACCAAGGCACAGCCGAGCGCTTGGACAACTTGGAAGACCCGTACCGCCTGTTCCGCTGCCACACCATCATGAACTGCGTGGACGTGTGCCCCAAGGGCCTGAACCCCAGCTTGGCGATTGGCAAAATCAAAGAGATGATGGTGCTAAGAGCAGTTTAAAGATGACCCCCACGCTTGTCACTCCGTGCTCTTTTGAGCCCTTTGCAAAGGCAGCGCTGCCCCCCGAGGGGGCTAATTTCCCTTGGGGCGGCCCGGCGGGAAATTGGCAATGACCGACCTCGTCGCAGCCATCGATGCGCCTGAAGGCTTGGACGCGAAGCTTGGCGTGCGCGAGCTGTCCAAACTGCGCTGGCGTGCACGGCGTGGGTTGTTGGAAAACGACCTCTTTATCGAGCGGTTTTTCAACAAGTACGAGCAACTACTTACCGTCAGGCAAGCGAATAGTTTGAATGCTCTAATGGATTTATCAGACAATGATCTTTTAGACTTGCATTTATCCCGCAAATCTTTAAAAGATGTACGACCCGAGTTCGATACCGCTGATATACAAAACCTATTGGATTTGTTGAAGCAAAAATAAATGGGCCACAGCCCCACTGCATTAAAAGTAACCGCGAAAATTAAGGTGTTCCATGAAACTTTCTGACAACAAAGCCACCCTGTCGTTCTCCAACGGCAGCCCTAGCGTTGAGCTGCCCGTTTACTCTGGCAGTATCGGCCCTGACGTGGTCGACATCCGCAAGCTGTATGCCCAAACCGGCATGTTCACCTACGACCCCGGCTTTATGAGCACTGCGGCGACCCAGTCCGCCATCACCTATATCGACGGCGACAAGGGCGAGCTGCTCTACCGTGGCTACCCCATCGAACAACTGGCCACCAACTGCGACTTTCTGGAAACCTGCCATTTGCTGCTCTACGCAAACCTGCCCAATGCAGCACAAAAGAAAGACTTCACCAAGCGCGTGACCATGCACACTATGGTCAACGAGCAAATGCAGTTCTTCCTGCGTGGTTTTCGCCGCGACGCGCACCCCATGGCCATCTTGACTGGTCTGGTCGGCGCGCTGTCGGCCTTCTACCATGACAGCACAGACATCACCAACGCCGAGCACCGCGACATCGCCGCCATCCGCCTGATCGCCAAAATGCCCACCCTGGTGTCCATGGCCTACAAACACAGCGTCGGCCAGCCCTACATCTACCCCAAGAACGACCTGAGCTACGCTGGCAACTTCTTGCACATGATGTTTGCCACGCCTTGCGAAGAGTATGTGGTCAACCCGGTGATAGAGCGCGCCATGGACCGCATCTTCACCCTGCATGCAGACCATGAGCAAAACGCCTCCACCTCCACCGTGCGCCTGTGCGGCAGCTCGGGCACCAACCCGTTTGCCGCTATCGCCGCCGGTGTAGCCTGCCTGTGGGGCCCGTCCCACGGCGGCGCCAACGAGGCCTGCCTGAACATGC
>JAYVDN010000360.1:0-6700 GCA_043749385.1 Polaromonas sp. | reverse complement strand
GGCGCACCAAGGCGATGCCAAGAAGATTGCCATCGTCTGCATGGACATGTCTAAGGCCTTTATCCAAGGCGCGGCCAAGCATCTAGCCCAAGCGGCTATAGCCTTTGACCGCTTTCACGTCATCCAGATGGCCAACAAGGCGGTCGATGCCGTGCGCCGCGAGGAGGCCAGGGGTGAGAGTTGGCTCAAGAAGACGCGCTGGGGCTGGCTCAAAGACAGTGCCAAATGGACAAGCAAGGAGCAAGAGAGCATGCAGTGGTTATCGCGCAGCTACTTGAAGACGGCACGGGCCTGGCGCATCAAAGAGGCGCTGCGTGATATCTATGCGCTGCGCGCCAGTCCAGAACAGACTGGCAAAGCATTAAAGAAATGGTTGCGCTGGGCGCAGCGCTCGCGACTGCAACCCATCCAGGACTTGGCTCGCAGCATCAAAGCCCATTGGGCAGGCATTGTCAAAGCGTTTGAGGCGGCCCACTTGCACACGGGCTATGTGGAGGCGGTCAACTCGTTGATTCAGGCTGCCAAGGCCAAAGCGCGGGGCTACGGCACGACTGAGCATTTCATCGCCATGGCTTTCTTGATTGCGGGCAAGCTGACACACCTACCCACCAATCCGCTGCAAAGCGCAAGACCAATACCCTAAGAGGAGTGTGGGTAGTTGTATGCCACCCGAAACGGAAACGAGCCACATTTTTAGGGCCGTAGCCCTTTAAAATATCGCGGGAGCAGCTATAAAAAATATAGCTGCTCCAGGCTAAACACTGACCAACTTGGCTTTATTGCAGCGGATCACCCAGCGCAATACCTTCGCGCCGTGGGTCTGCACCGCCCACCAGCACCGTGATCGTGCTGCCCACCGGCTGGGTTTTGATAATCGTCGATACGCCGCTGGACTGCGCAGCAAAGGACACCGTGTGGCCCATGCTGCGCAAGCCTGCCAGCAAGGGGTCGTTCAGCCCGGTGTTGCTCACATCAATGGACGGATGCTCGCCGCCGACGCCCGTAGTGGCGCTGTTGCCAGCGCCAAAGTTCACCATAGAGGTGGCTTGCTGCGCGTCCAGCTTCCAATCCACCGCGCTGACGATGGTTTTCACCACAAACTGGATGATGGCCGCGCCGCCGGGCGAACCGGTGGCCATCAGAAAATCACCGCGCGAGCCATCGGCCGCTTTCTTGAACACCAAGGTAGGCGACATCGAACTGCGGGGGCGCTTCAGGGGTGCGATGCGGTTGGCAATCGGGCCTGCCGCATCCGAGGGGTCGAAAGAAAAATCGGTGAGCTGGTTATTGAGCAAAAAGCCGCGCGTGAAGTGGAAAGAGCCCATGCCGCTTTCAATCGTCGTCGTCATCACCACCACGTTGCCGTATTTGTCCACGATGGACATATGGGTGGTGCCATTGCCCTCGCTGGCGCTGCTGCCGATGGGGCCTGTGCCTGGGAACACGCCCGCCAGCGCAGTGCCCATGCTCTTGGTAGGAGAGATCAGCAGCGAGCGGGTTTTCAAATAGTCTTTATTGACCATCGAGTCGATGCCGCTGCCTGGCAGGGTGATGAAGTCCGTGTCGGCTACATAGGCGTTGCGGTCGGCATAGGCCAGGCGCTGGGCCTCGCTCACCAGGTGCACGCCCATCACAGAGGGTTTGCCGCCTTCAGCATTGACCAAGGTGGGGGCGTTGGCTGCCGCTGCCATATCGAAGTTTTCCAAAATGCCCAAGGTTTGGGCTACCGCTATGCCGCCCGAAGACGGCGGCCCCATGCCGCACACCCAGGTGCTGCGGTAGGTGGTGCACACCGGGTTGCGGCGCACCGCCTTGTAGTTGGCCAGGTCGCTCATCTCGGTCAGGCCCGCCGTGATGGTGACAGTGTTGGTCACGCCACCGGTGGTGATTTTGATTTTGTCGACGATGGACTGCGCAATGGGCCCGGTATAAAAGGCGTTGGCACCGCCTTGCGCCAGCGACCCCAGCGTAGCAGCGTAGGCCGGGTTTTTAATGACCGTGCCCAGCGCTTTGGGGCTGTAGTCGGGGTTCAGAAAATACGCCGCCGCTTCACTGTCGCGCAGCAAGTCGTTGCGCGCACCAGCCACAGCGGCAGTCATGCGCCCGCTCATTTTGAAGCCATCGTTGGCTAATTTGATGCCCGGTTGCATCAGGTTGGCCCAGGTCTGGCTGCCATGGTCAAGGTGCGCCAGCTCCAGTATGCGCACCGCGCCCGGCGTGCCTATCGAGCGGCCACTGGCCTTGGTGTTTAAAAACGCGTTGCCCAGATTGGGCAAGGGCGTGGTTTTGTCGCTGGCGCTGATGTAGCGCAAATAGTCTTCGGTAGCCGCTGCAGGCGCAGTCTCGCGGCCGTCGTAGCTTTGCACGCTTTGGCTGCTGGCCTTGTAGTGCAGCATAAAAGCCCCGCCACCTAAGCCAGAGGACTGCGGCTCTACCAAGCCCAGCACCATTTGCACGGCCACCGCCGCGTCTACCGCGGTGCCGCCGGCGGCCAACACGTCGCAACCGGCTTGGGTAGCCAAGGGATTGGCGGTAACGACCATAAAGCTTTTGCCAGTGACCGGGGTTTTGCCCACTTTGTAGCCCGACGAGGGCTCAGGAATGGCCGGATCACCTGGCAGGCCAGAGCCGACCACCACAGTGCTCGTACCCACGGCTTGCACGCAGGGCTTGGGCAATACGGGCGGGTCAACCACCACCACGGCGTCGTCGCCAGAGCTGCCACCGCAGCCCCATAGGGCTAGTAGAGACAGGGTGAATGGCGCCAACCAGCGCGCCGGTTTAATCGCAAGAGTGAGGGGCTGCATCATTGCCAATTCCTTGGTTTGCTGCGTGTGCCTGTGCAGGCATAGAGCGGTTAACGCAGCCAGTGTTTTTTGCTGCTAACACACTGTACAACCTTCGGCTCAAACTTCCAAGTCATTTCAATGGCCCTGAAAACTGAAACCGTGTCGGCCTGCTCTTGCTCAGCGGGACACATAAAAAATGCCCACCAGCTTTACCTTTTCGGGTAGCGCTAGCAGGCATTTAGCCAGATGGGCAGGGCACTTCCGTGCGCACCACCAAAGGCAAAAATTATAGAAAATCAGGCCGTAGCCCTTTAAAATATCGCGGGAGCAGCTATTATTTTTGCATCATCTTGCTGAGCATACCCATCAAATCACCGGCATTTCCCAGGCCGCCTGCGGGGGCTTGGCCGCTGGGGGTGAGGTGGTTGATCAGGCCCGGCAAGATTTGGCTGAGCTGGCCAGCGGCGTCGCCTTGGCTCATGCCCAGCTTGGAGGCCAGGTCGCTGATGGTGTCATTGCCCAGCGCACCGGACAGTTGGTCGCCGCTGACGGCTTGGTTCTCTCCGGTGCCGATCCAGGAGCCCATGGCATCGCCCAAACCGGCTTGCTGGAATTTGGCAGCCAAGCCGCCCAAGCCGCCTTGGCCACCTTCGTTGGACAGCATGCCAATGGCGGCATTGATGAGTTGCGCGTTCAAGCCGCCACCGCCTTGTTGCCCACCGCCGCCGAGCATGGAGCCCAAAATGCCGGCTAAACCGCCGCCGCCTTGCTGCTGTCCGCCGCCCAGTGCCGCGCCCAAAACTGAATCGAGTAAACCCATGGTGTGCTCCAAAAAATAAAATGGATGAAAATAACCTACATCATCATCTTAAACGAGACAGACCATCCGCCCAAGCAAACGATGGTACTAAATATTGTGCGCTGCTTTGCGTTGCATGGCAAGCCAGAACAATGCCACACCCGTGATGGCTACAGGCAACAGTGAGCCGTAGTTCAGCAGCGTCCAGCCCTGGGTGGTGACCAGCGCGCCCGACGAAAACGAGGACAGCGCCAAGGTGGCGAAGATAAAAAAGTTCAGCACGCCCTGCACTTTGTCTTTCTCTTGCGGGGTATAGGTCTCTAGCGCAAGGGTGGTAGAGCCGGTGAACAGAAAATTCCAGCCTACACCCAGCAAGAACAGAGCGAACAAAAACTGGTGTAACTCCACACCCGACAGGGCGATGGCGATGCACAGCAGATTGAGCAATACCCCAACGCCCATCACAGGCAATGCGCCAAAGCGCTTGATGATGTGGCCGGTGACAAAGCCGGGCGCAAACATGCCAATCACATGCCATTGCAGTACAAAAGCGGCGTCGCTAAAAGGCAAGGCACACTGCTGCATGGCAATCGGGGTGGCGGCCATCAGCAGGTTCATCACGCCGTAGCCCAAAGCGCCGGCGGCAGCGGCTACGATGAAGACCGGCTGGCGCATGATCTCGCTCAGTGGGCGGCCGGTACCGGCTGCGGTTTTAGCAGGCAGAGGCGGAAAATGGATGAAGGCCATGACCCACTGCCCTAGCAAGGCCACGCCCGCCAGCGCCAGGTAGGCGGCGGCAAAGGGCACGTCCATCAGGCTGCGGGTGGCGGCGGCCAGGTTGGGGCCGATGATGGCACCGATCAAGCCACCCGCCAGCACCCAGGAGACGGCTTTTTCTTTGGCCCCAGGCAGCGCCAGCTCGGCGGCAGCAAAGCGGTACAGCGAGGCGTTGGCGCTGTAGTACCCGGCGATCACGGTGGCCAGGCACAGCAGGGCAAAGTTGCGCGTGAGGGCCGCATAAAAGCACAGCAAGGCCGAGCCAAACCCCACCAATAAACCGATTTGGAAGGAGCGCTTGCGCCCCAGCGCCGCTTGCACCCGTGCCACCAAGGCGGTAGACAAGGCGGCGCCCAGCACATAGCCCATCACGGGCAGGGTGGCCATCCAGCCCAGCGGCGCAAGGGCCAAACCCACCAGACCATTGATGGCGATAAAGACCACGTTATTGGTGAGAAACAAGCCTTGCGCAAAGACCATGAGCCAGAGGTTTTTGTTCACGGAGATCCTTTCGTAGTGTGTGAAAGTACGAGAAAAGTAGGGGGAAAGTCGCGGGGAGGAAGGACGGGAGATGGTGGAGAGAAGGTCAGGCAGACGTAAAGTCAAGTATGACGCATAACGGCTTTTACCCGCCGCCCAGCGTCCACAAGGCGAGGGCGGCCAAGGGCGCTGTCTCCGAGCGCAGCACGCGCGTGCCCAAGCCCACGGGTGCGCAGCCGCTGGCGATGGCGGCGGCCTCTTCGGCGGGGCTCAGGCCGCCTTCGGGGCCGCACAGGCATTCGATGGCGGGCGCGGCGGTTGCGCTGGCAGCGTTGGCCAACGCCGCGCTGTGCGCAAACGCGCGGGCCGACACACTGGCGCTGTGCACCGACAGCACGCAGCGCAGGGCATGCTGCTCGGCGCGTTGGCCAACGCTTGCCAGCCAGGCCGCCCAGCCCAGCACCGGGTGCACCACCGGCACGCGGTTGCGGCCCGATTGCTCGCAGGCTGCCACGGCGATGGCCTGCCAATGGGTTTGCTTTTTCTCCGCCCGCTCGCCAGACAGGCGCAGCACGGTGCGCTCGGTCATCAGAGGTTGGATGCTGGCCACGCCCAGTTCGGTGGCTTTTTCTACCAGCCACTCCATGCGCTCGTTGGCGGGCATGCCAATGGCGATGTGCACGGCGCGGCCCGCTTCGCGCTCTACCGCATCGTGGGCCAGCACCTGCACCCGTACCTCGCTGCGGCCCATATGCGTCACTTGGGCGGTGTATTCACCGCCTTGGCCGTTGAACAAAGTCAGCGCGCCGCCTGGCTGCATGCGCAGAACCTGTACATGGCGCGCAGCCCCAGCGTCGAGTGCCAGTTCGGCGTCAATGCGCAGTGTTTGGGGAGTAAAGAAGCGGGGCATGAAGGTATTTGGGTAAACAGGCAACTATAAAATTAATAGCTGCTCCCGCGATATTTTAAAGGGCTGAAGGCCTATTAGGTGTACAAAAAATGGGTTTAAAGCACCGTTTTGGCGCTACATGCGGCCAAAAGACCAGGCGGTAGTGTTCTCAGTGCCCTCTATTTCATCAATCACTTTAAGCATCGGCCCCAGCTCGCGGTAGCGGTTGGCTGTGGTGCGGATGTAGTGGATAAAGCGCGGCGCATCGGCGAGGTACTTCGGTTTGCCGTCGCGCAGGGTCAAGCGCGCAAAGATGCCTGCTACTTTGAGGTGGCGTTGCAAGCCCATCCACTCCACGGCGCGGTAAAACGCACCAAAGTCGTCGGCCCAGCCGTCAAAGTCCATCAGGCCGAGTTTGCGGGCTTTTTCCCAGTAGCGGATGGTCACGTCCAGCACAAAATCTTCGTCCCAGGTCAAAAACGCGTCCCGCATCAGGGAGGCAATGTCGTAGGTGATAGGCCCGTACACCGCGTCTTGAAAGTCCAGTATGCCCAGGCGCTCAGGTTCGCTGGCCATCAGGTTGCGCGGCATGAAGTCGCGGTGCACATACACGCTGGGCGCGGCCAGGTTGCGCTGCATGATCAAGGCGAAGGCGCTGGTCATCGTTTCGTTTTGCTTCTGTGTCAGAGTGACAGCCCGGTGCTTGGCGATGTACCAGTCGGGGAACAATGCCAGCTCGCGTTGCAAGAGCGCCGCGTCGTAGGGCGGCAGCACGCCGGGCTGGGAGGCCGTTTGCAGTTGCAGCAGCGCGTCTACCGCCTGCATGTAGCGCGGTAAATTGGCCTGGGGCGCCTCCAGGTTGATTTGCTCCATCATGGTCTGCGCGCCCAGGTCGGTCAGCAGCATAAAGCCCTGCCCTTCGTCCCAGGCCAGCACTTCAGGGGCCAGCAGGCCCGCGCGGGTGAG
>JAYVDN010000359.1:0-2763 GCA_043749385.1 Polaromonas sp. | reverse complement strand
CGCATTGGCACGGCGCTTGGAATCGCCGAACTATGGTGCACGGCCCACGGATGCCGTAGTGAACCTGATTGTGGTGCACTCGATCAGCTTGCCTCCAGGGCAATACGGCGGCGCCCAAGTGCAGGCCTTGTTCACCAACCGACTGGACTTTGATGCACACCCCTATTTTCATTCGATTCGCGGCTTGCAGGTATCCAGCCATTTTTTCATTGCCCGGGATGGTGCGGTATGGCAGTTCGTCAGCTGTGATGATCGGGCTTGGCACGCAGGTGTTTCGTCATTTCAAGGGCGCGACAACTGCAATGATTTTTCTATTGGCGTTGAGCTGGAGGGCGTGGAGAGCGACACCTTTGAGTCGGCACAATACGCTGCGCTGAGCGATTTGTGCCTGGCGCTGCGTCAGAACTACCCCATTGTATTTGTGGTGGGCCATGAGCATATCGCACCAGGGCGAAAACAAGACCCTGGTGCGGGCTTCGACTGGTCGGTTTTGGCAACAAGTGTTGCGTGGAGTCCGCAAGCCTTCCCATTTTTACTTGGTGAAATTTGAGTCAATCTCGGGTGTTGTTGAAAGCCAGCAGCACCAAGATTGAACATGCACGGGCCTTAGCCAGCCAAATGCCCGGCTAAGGCGCGTACATATTAGAGCTTTTGTTGTACGGGTAGGCCCGGCGTGCGTTGCCGTGGAGTTTGCATTGCCAAGCGGTTCGCCCGCCTGTTAAAAAATCGGCTCGACACAGAGTTTTGCAAAGCCAGGTAGCTAATTTTTACTTTCAAACCGCTCAAATCCCTTTACAGGGATATACACTACATTTAGTGCCTTGCTATCTGCTCGCATACTGGATATAGTAGGTGTCTGGTAGCCAGTTAAGGCCTTTGGGTGTCGCGAAAATCCCCCAAACAGCTCCCAAGCGGCCAGCTCCACATATTGATAAATAGTACCTAAAAAAGTTAAGTTAGAGGAAACAATGCAAACCCTATCTCTCGCAGAATCGTATTCTCCAACGCAAACCGCCACCAGCGAACATGGCCAACGCCATGTTAGCCATAGCCCCTCGGCGAATGCGACGCAAAGCTTGGCCCAATACCAAATCATCCGCCGCAATGGCGCGGTAGTGCCGTTTGAGCCGGGCAAAATTGCCGTGGCGATGATGAAGGCTTTCCTGGCCGTCCATGGCACCCAAGGTGCGGCCTCAGCCAGTGTGCGTGAGACGGTGGACGGATTGACCCAGGCGGTAGTGCGCGCGCTGATGCGATCACGCCCCAGCGGCGGCACCTTCCATATAGAAGATGTGCAAGACCAGGTGGAGCTGGGGCTGATGCGCAGCGAGCACCACGAGATTGCCCGTGCCTATGTGCTGTACCGCGAACGCCGCACTCAGGAGCGCGCCAAGCAAGCGCCCGCCACTACACTGGCTGCCCCCACCATGCATGTGATGGACGGCGGCAAGCGCGTCGCACTGGACATGGCCAAGCTGCAAGGTTTGATCGAGTCCTCCTGCGCCAACTTGGGCAAAGACATCACGCCTGCTCCGATCCTGTCTGAGACCCTGCGTAACCTGTACGACGGCGTGCCGGTAGACGAGGTGTACAAAGCCTCCATCCTGGCTGCCCGCACCTTGATCGAGAAAGATCCCGATTACACCTACGCCACTGCGCGTTTGCTGATGCACACCATCCGCAGAGAAATATTGGGCGAAGAGGCTACCCAAGAGCAAATGGGCGAGAAGTACCCGGAGTATTTCCCGCTGTTCATCAAAAAAGGCGTGGACAACGAGTTGCTCGACGAGCGCTTGATGCAGTTCGATTTGAAGCGCCTGGGCGCAGCCCTCAAGCCTGAGCGCGATTTGCAGTTTGATTACCTTGGCCTGCAAACCCTGTATGACCGCTACTTCCTGCACGTACGCAAGACCCGTATCGAAATGCCGCAAGCTTTCTTTATGCGCGTGGCCATGGGCTTGTCCCTCAATGAGATCAACCGCGAAGCGCGTGCGATTGAGTTTTACGAAGTACTGTCTTCGTTTGACTTCATGTCCAGCACACCTACTTTGTTCAACAGCGGCACCCTGCGTTCGCAGCTGTCCAGCTGCTACCTGACCACCGTGCCTGACGATTTGGACGGCATCTACGAGTCCATCAAAGAAAACGCCTTGCTGTCCAAGTTTGCCGGTGGTCTGGGCAATGACTGGACGCGTGTGCGCGCCTTGGGCGCCCACATCAAAGGCACCAATGGCGAATCCCAAGGTGTAGTGCCCTTCCTTAAAGTGGTCAACGACACGGCAGTGGCGGTCAATCAGGGCGGCAAGCGTAAAGGCGCAGTCTGCACTTATCTGGAGAGCTGGCATCTGGACATGGAAGAGTTCCTGGAGCTGCGTAAAAACACCGGTGACGACCGCCGCCGCACGCACGACATGAATACCGCCAACTGGATTCCCGATCTATTCATGCGCCGAGTGATGGAAAAAGGCGAGTGGACCTTGTTCTCGCCCAACAACGTGCCCGATCTGCACGATAAGTTCGGCAAAGAATTTGAAAAAGCGTACGTCGCCTACGAAGCGAAAGCTGCGCAAGGCGAGATCAAACCCTACCGCACCGTGCAAGCCGCTGATATGTGGCGCAAGATGTTGACCATGCTGTTTGAGACGGGCCATCCTTGGATCACCTTCAAAGACGCTTGCAACATCCGCTCGCCGCAGCAGCATATTGGTGTGGTGCATTCGTCCAACCTGTGCACGGAGATTACCCTTAACACCAGCGATACTG
>JAYVDN010000358.1:0-17465 GCA_043749385.1 Polaromonas sp. | reverse complement strand
TTTGAAACCAGAGAGCTTGGAGATGTTCATCAGCACTTCCTTCTCGCGGGCATCGGTTTTGCCGTAGTTGTACAAGAAGTTTTTGATCTTGGTTTTTTGCGCCTCATTCATGTCTTTGCGAATCACCAAAGGATCCAAGGGAATCAAGGGTGAAGTCCAGACAATCTTGATGTTTTTGAACTTGTCCGGGTAGCGCTGCTGAATTTTGTCCAGGTTCTCGCTGTTGTTGGTGGCCACATCCACCTGCTTGTTGGCTACCGCCAGCGCGTTGGTTTCGTGGTTGGCGGAGCGGGTGACTTTGAAATGCGTCTTGGCATCTATTTTGTTTTTGGCAAACACGTAGAAACCAGGTACCAGAAAGCCCGACGTGGAGTTGGGGTCGCCGTTGCCAAAGCTCAGGCTTTTGCCGTTCTTGAGCACATCGTCCACCGAGTTGTAGGGGCTGTCGGCATTGACAATCAGGTGCGAGTAATACCCTTGGGTGCCATCGGCGTTGACCATTTGTGCAAACACCTCACCGCTGGCCCGGTCTACCGCTTCCATGGCGGCTTTATTGCCGAGCCACGCTACATGCACCTTGTTAAACCGCATGCCCTCGATGATGCCAGCGTAGTCCGGGGCAAAAAACGCCGTGACGTTCATACCGGTCTGCTTTTTCATGTCTTCGATCAGTGGCGCCCAGTCGGCCTTCAAATTTTGGGTGGATTCGGTCGAAATAATACCGAAGTTGATGTCTTGCGCCAAGGCGCTGGTAGTGCCCAAGCCCAGAGAAAGTGCAGTGGCCGAGAGAGCCAGAAATTTGCGCAGCATAAAAACTCCTACAGGATGAAAGAAAAATGGAGGGGTGGTAAAAATCAGGCAGCATGCGCCATCGGCACAGGCCAAGCATGCGTTGGGCTTTGCGCCGCAGGCGCGGCGGGAGAAGAGGGCGAGGAAGCTGGGCGCAGCGAGTCGGCCAAAATTTCGTCGGCATGCACCCCATAGAGCTCTCGCAGCAGTGCTGGGGTGAGTGTGCTGGCGGCCCCATCAAAGACTACGCTGCCTTGGTACAGAGCGATGATGCGGGGGCAGTACTTCAAGGCCATTTCCACTTGGTGCAAGGACACCATCACGGTGCAACCGTCTTCCTTGTTAATGCGGGCCAAAATTTCCATGACCTTGCGTGAAGATTCAGGGTCGAGTGAGGCGATAGGCTCGTCAGCCAGCACCACGTTGGCACCTTGCACCAATGCGCGGGCAATGGCGGCGCGTTGTTGCTGGCCGCCCGACAATGTGGAGGCGCGTTGCGCGCAGCATTCCGCAATGCCCACGCGTTGCAGCGCGTCAAAAGCTTGCGCGCGCTCCTGCACGTTAAATACGCGAAACAGGCTGCGCCACCATGGCATGCGGTGCAGTAAACCCACCAGCACATTGACGATGACCGGCAATCGGTCAACTAAATTGAATTGCTGAAACACGAAACCCACTTTGCGGCGGATCTGGCGAATATCGCGGTGCACTTGCCCGGCCCGCTGCACGCAGCGGCCGTCAATTTCTATCAGAGATTCTGATTTACCGTCGGCTGCAATCAACCCAGCCATGTGGCGCATCAGGGTGGACTTGCCCCATCCAGACGCACCTATCAGCGCGACCATCTCGCCCTTGTTCACGCTCAGACTCACATCATTGAGGGCATGCTTGCCGTTGCCAAAATGCTTATGCAGCTTGTGAACGCGTAATGCGGTTTCCATGGTGGCCTCTTAATTTGTCTAGACAGCTTGAGTGTGTTGGATGTGTATGACGTTTTGATGAAATTTGCCAGAAATGGGACTGGCTTTTCAGGTCATTTCACAGCACGCGCCGCCCCTCGCGCCAGACGGCCCGCACCACGGCCTGCTGCGAGCCGTCGGCCAGCTTGACCACGCGCACCTGAATCAGGTCAGCGCGCAGTCCGCTTTGTAGCGCGCCTCTGTCTGTCAGGCCTGTGGCCAGGGCTGGCGTGCGCGTTACAGTAGCTATCGCTTGCGGCAAGGTCATGATGCCGTCTTGCACCAAGCGCATGGCACCACTTAGCATGCTGCCCGGCACATAGTCGGACGACAAAATGTCCAGCAAGCCCAGTCGCCCAAGTTCCGCCGCTGCCACATTACCCGAATGTGAGCCACCGCGCACCACGTTGGGCCCGCCCATCACGGTGCGCAAGCCCAAGGCCCGCGCTTCGCGTGCGGCCGCCACTGTGGTGGGAAATTCGGACATGCTGGCGCCCTCGGCATGGGCCTGCTGCACGTGGGCCACCGTGGTGTCGTCATGGCTGGCCAAGGCAATGCCATGTTGCTTGCAATAGTCAACGAAGTACTGACGGTGCGGCGTGGCATAGGTGGCCTGCAACACATGCGCCTGTGCCACCTGGCGTTCAAATTTGTCTTGGCCCCAGCCCTTTTTGCCAGTGTAGTAGGTGCGCGCTTGCTCGATGTCTTCCCACTGCCTTTGACCGGGTGTATGGTCCATCAACGAAATGAGCGACAGGCGTGGGTGTCCGTGGAACGGTGCAAACAGCTCTACCGTGTTGGGTGCCGGTAGCTCACAGCGCACATGGATATGGTGGTCTGCCCGCAATAGGCCTTGTGCGGCGCACATGTCCAGCGTGCTGAGCACGCCGCCCCAGGTGCTGCCGCGCAAACTCTCGGTATCGGCTTCGCCTACGCCCAGGGCGTCAAACACCGTGGTAATGCCAGCGGCCGCCACTTCGGCGTCGTGGGCAATCAAAGCGGGGAATTCGGCCCAGTTGACTTTGGGCCTGGGCATGAGGTGGCGCTCAAAGTTGTCGGTGTGCATCTCCACCAAGCCGGGCATCAGGTAGTCGCCCTCCAAATCTACTGCTGCTGTGGTACTGGTGAGACCACTGTCAATGCTGGAAATGGTTCCAGCTTGCACAGAAAGGCATCCCAGAATGACATCATTGGGTAGTACCAAGTTGGCATTTTTAAAGACAATAGATGAGGTCATGCATTCTTTCTAAAGCTTGTAACGTCCACACGCCGGGTAGCTACCGCCTGGCTCACATGGGTGTCGTGAAAAATACCCACTACGGCCGCGCCGCGTGCAATGGCTTCGCGAATCAGGTCGATCACCGTTTGCGTGTTGGCTGCGTCCAGAGAGGCGGTGGGTTCGTCCAGCAATAGCAATGGACGTGGCTTGATCATGTTGCGGGCAATGTTGATGCGCTGCTGCTCACCACCAGAAAACGTGGCGGGTGGCAAATGCCACAAGCGCTCCGGGATGCGCAAACGGGTCAACCACTGGCGTGCCGAGTCACGCGCTGCCTCCACCAGGTGCGGCGTATCTGCAGCGTCTTCCAGCAGCGGTTCGGCCACCACGTCCAGCGCTGGAACTCGCGGTATGACACGCAAGAACTGACTCACATAGCCGATAGTATTTTGGCGCAGTTGCAGCAGCTCACGCGGCGTGGCTTCGGTAATTTCTACGGATGCGGTTCCCGCTGGATGGACCGCAATGCTGCCCGCGCTGGCCCGGTAGTTGGCGTAAATCATCTTGAGCAGTGTGCTTTTACCCATGCCAGAAGGGCCATCCAGCGCCACGCATTCGCCTGCCTGCACGCTGAGGTTGGCCTCTGAGATGACAGCCAACTCAATGCCAGACTGGTTATGCAGGGTGAAGCGTTTGGCCACACCAGTGAGTTGAAGTAGTGGTGCGGTCATGGTTGCAGTACCGAAGAAACAAGAAGTTGGGTATAGGGGTGTTGCGGGTCGTCCAGCACCTGGTCTGTCAAGCCGGTTTCAACCACACGGCCGCGTTGCATCACCACCATGCGGTGCGCCAGCAGGCGTGCCACTGCCAAGTCATGTGTGACGATGACCGCAGCCAACTGCATCTTGCGGGTCAGTTGGCGCAGCAAATCCAGCAACCTGGCTTGCACGGATACATCCAGGCCCGAGGTGGGCTCGTCCATAAAAATGAGCCTGGGCTGGGTCACCAAATTGCGGGCAATCTGCAGGCGCTGGCGCATGCCGCCGGAGAAAGTGCGGGGGGCATCGTCAATGCGGGTGGGGTCAATTTCAACCCGCTCCAGCCACTCACTAGCCGTTGCACGCAAGCGGCCGTAATGCCGCTCGCCCAAACCCATCAGGCGCTCGCCCACGTTGGCTCCGGCGGACACATCCATACGCAGGCCATCTTCGGCGTTCTGGTGCACAAAACCCCAATCGGTTCTGGCCAACAAACGCTGCTGGGCTTGGGTCATGCCAAACACCTCTTGTAGCCCGGCGTTGCGCGTCAAAAATTGCACGCTGCCTGCGTCTGGCGCCCGGCGCGCGGCAATGGCGTCCAGCAAGGTGGACTTGCCCGAGCCAGACTCGCCCACTACGGCCAGCACTTCACCGGCCCACAGGTCGAACGACACGTCCTGCAAAGCGACACGGCCTGCGTATTTTTTGCTGATGCCCTGCACCCGCAGTATGGGTGGTGGAGATGTGGCGTTGCTCATATGGAGGTGTTTATCACAAAGCTCAGGCCATGCTGCGCAAAGCCCAGGGATTCATAAAATGCGTGCGCGTCTTTGCGCTTGGTGTTGGAAGACAGCGCCAGCTTGTAGCAACCGGCTTTACGCGCATGGTCTACCGCGTGGGCCATCATTTGCCGACCGATGCCTTGGCCGCGATGGGCTTGCGATACCACCACATCTTCGGCAATGGCAGACGGGGTGCATTGGTGCGCCAGGTTGTGCATGATCAGCAAGGCGTAGGTGCCTACGATGGTGCTGCCGTGTTGCGCCACAAACAGGCGGTAGTTGGGGTACAGCGCAAACTGCGCAAACACCTTTTTGGCTTCTGCCAGAGGCGACACCTTGCCATCGTTCATGTCTAGCTGCGCATAGAGGGCAAGCACGTCTTCTATGTCGCGGCTCGTGGCCTGCCTGATCGTGATGCTCATGGCTGGGTGCTTTCTGTCGCAACATCATCGGCAACAGCTTGGCGTGACTGGCAATAGTCTGAATCTGAGCATACATGCAAGCGCGTGCCAGCATCGTCCGTAATCACTTCGTCCAAAAAACTGTCCTTGGCACCGCATAGCGCGCAACTGGCATCCCACTTTTGCACTTCAAATGGATGGTCTTCAAAGCCCAGGCTTTCCACCGCTGTGTAAGGTGGCACGGCATAAATGCGCTTCTCGCGGCCTGCGCCGAACAACTGCAAGGCCGGATTCATGTGCATTTTGGGGTTGTCAAATTTCGGAATGGGGGAGGGCGACATGATGTAACGCCCATTGACCGACACGGGGTAGTCGTAGGTGGTAGCAATGTGGCCATAGCGGGCGATGTCTTCATACAGCTTCACATGCATGAGGCCATACTCAGCCAAACCGTGCAGCGTGCGGGTTTCTGTTTCTCGTGGTTCAAGGCGCTGCAAGGGCTCAGGCACTGGCACTTGGTTTACCAAGATTTGCCCTTCGGTCAAGGGCGTTTCTGGAATGCGGTGGCGGGTTTGAATCAGCGTGGCCTGCGCGGTGTGTGTGGTGGTTTCTACGCCCGTAGTGCGCTGAAAGAAACGCCGAATATTGACCGCATTGACAGTGTCGTCCGAGCCCTGGTCGATGATCTTGAGAACATCATTGGGGCCGATGACCGAGGCGGTCACCTGAATGCCGCCGGTGCCCCAGCCGTAAGGCAGCGGCATCTCGCGCGAGCCAAAAGGCACTTGGTAGCCTGGAATGGCAACGGCCTTGAGAATCGCGCGGCGAATCATGCGCTTGGTACGTTCGTCCAGATAGGCAAAGTTAAAGTGCTGCTGCACATCGTCTGCGCCTGGCGCCGAGGGTAGCAAGTTATCAGATTGCGTTCTTGCGTTCATGGCTGAGCTCCAGGTTGGCGTTGGCACGCATTTTTCGAATCAGTTCCAGTTCAGATTGAAAGTCTACGTAGTGCGGCAGTTTTAAATGCTGCACAAAACCGGATGCTTCCAAACTATCACTGTGTGAGAGCACAAACTCTTGCATCTGCGCTGGAGACTCTATGTCCTCGCCCAGCTCATCGGCCCGCAATGCGCGATCAACCAAACTCATGGCCATGGCTTTGCGTTCGCAGTGGCCAAAAGTGAGCCCGTAGCCTCGGGTGAACTGCGGTGGCTCGGTCTTGCTACCGGCGAACTGGTTGACCATTTCGCACTCGGTAATTTCAATGTCGCCAATGGAGATGGCAAACCCCAATTCTTCAGGTTCAATTTCCAATGCAATGCTGCCCAGCCGCAATTCACCCACAAAAGGGTGGCTGTGGGCATATCCACGCTGGGTGGAATACGCCATGGCCAGCAAAAAGCCTTCGTCACCTCGCGCCAAATTTTGCAGCCGTGTGGCCCGTGCCGCAGGGAAGCGCAGTGGCTCGCGGGTAAGGTCAACGGGGGCGGGGTCTCCCGGGGGTGTGGGGCGGGTTTCTATCAGCCCTTCTTGATTGAGCAGGTCTACCACGCGTGGTGTGCGGGCAGGTGGTGGCGCGTCAAGCGGTGCGGCGCAGTCGGCGGGCTCTGCATCGCCTTGTGCCAGCAAGCTAAAGTCCAACAAGCGCTGGGTGTAGTCATAGGTCGGCCCAAGCACTTGCCCGCCGGGCAGGTCTTTGAACGTACCCGATACACGGCGGTCCAGTTGCATGGCATCGGTCTTCAGGGGCAGCGTGGTGCCCAGGCGCGGCAAAGTAGCGCGGTAGGCGCGCAGCAAGAAAATGGCTTCCACCAAATCGCCACTGGCTTGCTTGATGGCCAAGGCCGCCAGCTCTGGGTCGTACACCGAGCCTTCGTTCATCACGCGGTCAACCGCCAGCTTCAGCTGTTGTTGAATTTGCGCGACGCTCAGCTCGCGCAGTGCAGGGTCGCCACGGCGCTGTTCGGCTAGCAGGCGATAGCTGTTGAGAATGGCGGTTTCACCACCTTTGACGGCAACATACATGGTCAATGTCCCCCGTTCGTGGTGATGGAGGTGCTGCGCGGCAGGCCCATCAAATGCTCTTGCGTCGCCAGAAATACATCGACCCCACTGGGGAAACGGGTTTGATTGGCAATCCACTGCAGCGCAAAGCTGGCGTCCAGTCCTTGCACGCTCAGCGCTTGTTGTGCTTGAATACCCGGGCCTCGCAGCGTCCAGCCACCCTCCGCCGCAGTGGTGTTGTTCAGCGCAATGACGTCGATCACACAGGTGGCAGATTGGTCTGGGTATTCGTCGGTGCCTTGCGCCAAGGTGGCCAACGCAGGCATCGCGTCACCCAGCGCGATCCATATGAATTGTGCCTGCGATGCCTCGCCCACCAACCGGCAGCCGGTGTGAAAGTGCAGCCATAGCGCGGCCTCAGAAGCCGCCAACGTGGGCGACAGCCAGAGCGTGCAATCGGCATCCAAGAGGGCCAATAGCAATGCTGCGGAGGCGGCATGCCCTTGGGCAGGTACGGCCGCGTCGTGCAGCACGTCAACGAGACGACCGGGACGCGACAGCGCGTCGAGCGCGCAGCGAAAAACCGCTTGGCTCCCCAGGGCTTCGTTGCCAAAGCCTGCGCCCAGTGTGGATAAATCACGGTGGTTCATTCAGTATCCTCGTCGTCGTCGGTTGCACCGGCTTCGCGTGCAACCGTGAAAAACTCAACCTTGGTGCTTTGGGCGCGGGCATGATTTGCGGTCTGCAGTGCCGCGAGGTGTTGGCGCACAGGCTCCAGTAATTGCATATCCATGGTCTTGTATTGGACGGGGTCTTGCAACAGCGCATCGGCCATAGCCGCCAGGCGCGCCTGCTTGTGCGATCGTCCCAGCACATAGGCAACTCCCACACGGGACGCTGGTGAACGCGCATCACCGAGGCGCAATGTGCAACGCGTGACGGTCACCTCGCCCAAGTTAAACCGCTCACCCGTTGCGCCCGCGCGACCCTGCACCATCAACAAACCGGTTTCCGGCTTGCGAAGCCATTGCAGCGCGCACGCCTCGTGGCTTGCCAATGCAGATTCCATCAGCGGCAACGGCGCTCTGGCGAGCAATGCCATCCAGTGGGCCCGGCTGTGGACTGGGCTGGTGGCGGTGCTGTCAAATATTTGAAACATCTCGGTGTTAGCCTTCAAGTTGTCTAGACAAATTTACAATGTCTGGGAACTTTAACCATTACTTGTGTAGCTTTCATGACAGGCATTGCCCCCTTAGACATACACGCTGACAGCGGATCCAAACAAAGCTTTTGGTTGCGCATCGCGTCTGACATTGCAGAGTCGATTAGCCGGGGGGCTTATCCACCCGGCAAGCGCCTGCCGTCTGAACACGCGCTGGCAGAACAGTTTGGAGTAAACCGCCACACCATCCGGCGCTCGCTGGCCAGTCTGTCCAACCAAGGCTTGGTGCGCGTTGCACAAGGCAGCGGTACTTACGTGGAAGACTTTGCGGTCGAGCTGATGTTGACCAAACGCACCCGCCATCACCAAAGCCTGTCCAACGCCGGTTTGCGCGGAGGTTTGCGGGTGATGAGTGCGCGTACGGAACGTGCCAATGCTTCGCAAGCGGCGGCGCTCCAAGTGCCCCTGCGCAGCAAGTTGCTGTATTTGGAAGTACTTGGCGAGGCGCAAGGCCAAGCTTTGCATGTGAGCCACAGGGTGTTTCCGCTGCCGCGCTTTGAAGGCATAGACGCAGTGGTGTCACAAACGGGGTCTATCACCGCCGCATTTGCAGCGGCCGGCGTGGCCGACTACACCCGCAAAGAAAGCCGGATCACAGCGCAAATGCCCGACTCTCTGGTCGCCAGTTATTTGCACCAGCCCATCAGCCGGCCTGTGCTCCGGGTAGAAAGTACCAATATGGACACCCTCGGGGTGCCCATCGAATTTGCAACCACCTGGTTCTCTGGGGACCGGGTCAAACTGACGGTAACCCACAATGACTAAGCCAGTTGCCCACCGTTACGCGGTCTACTTTGCACCAACAGCCGACAGTCTGGCATGGGAGCTGGGGTGCCAATGGCTGGGGCGCTGCGCTGTGTCTGGCGACATACGCGATCAGCCCCTGATCGATGGCCTTGCACCAGCAGCGTTCCGTCAGCTGACGGCGGCGCCCAGACGCTACGGCTGGCACGCAACATTGAAAGCACCGTTCAGTTTGGCGCAGGGTGTCAGCGAGACTGCGCTGCGCGTCAGCGTAGGCTATTTGGCGCAATCGCTGTCTGCGTTTGACATGCCCGCGCTGCAAGTTGCGCGGTTGGACGATTTTTTGGCATTGACCCCCAGCGGCGATAGCGCGAATATCAATGCCGTGGCCAATGCGTGCGTCACGGGTCTACACCCTTTCGCCGCAGATCTGGGGGACACCGACCTGCAACGCAGGCGCGCTGCAGGGTTAACAGCTCGGCAAGATGCGCTGCTAGTGCGTTGGGGCTATCCCTACGCAGAGGAGGAGTTTCGATTCCATTGCTCTTTGACGGGTTCACTCTCCCAGCTCAGCGCGCATCAAATTGAAGCCGTGGAGCAGGCTGCCAAGGCGATTTTTGTCACGTTGCCCACGTTAAGATTCCATACATTGGCCTTGTTCGCAGAGCCCACCCCAAGGGCCGATTTTGTGCTGCTGGAACACTTTAAGTTGCGACCATGAACCACCGTTTAATCTACACCATCGGCCCCTCTGGCGCAGGCAAAGACAGTGTGTTGGCGTGGCTGGGCCAGCATTTGCCAGCGGGCAGCGCGGTGCACTTTGCCCGCCGCGTGATTGATCGACCTGCGCAAGCCAACGGAGAAGCACACGAAAGCCTGAGCACGGCAGATTTTCTAGCGCAGCGCGCATTGCAAGCCTTTGCTTTGGACTGGACGGCCAATGGGCATCACTACGGTGTGCGCCATGCAGAATTCTCCGCTTTAGAGCGTGGGCAATGGGTGTTTGTCAACGGCTCACGGGCGTATTTGGACAAGGCCTTGGAGAAGTTTCCATCCATGGTGGTCTTGCACATCACCGCTCCCGTCGATGTGCTTGCAGCGCGCCTAGCGGGGCGTCAGCGCGAATCTGCTGAACAGATAGCCGCGCGCCTGAGCCGCGCTGGGGCCTTCCCAAGCCTCCAACAGTACGCGCTGATCGAAGTTCAAAACAGCGGCACTCTGGACGAAGCCGGTCATCGCCTGCTGCAAGCGTTGTCTCAATTGCCTGGGTGGATGGGGCCGGGTTGATACGGAATTTTGTTGCTATGTATTGCGTAGCTGCTCCCGCGATATTTTAGGGGGCTGCAAGCTGATTGATATCAGAAAATTGGTCAGAATTGCCGTTTTTTGAGGGTATCGCAGCCGCTGGCGGCTTGAAAATTGGCTGGAAACCGTGAATTTGCCGATTTTAGAGCCGCTTTTTGGATACATATCGCGCTGTAGCCCAATAGAATATCGCGGGAGCAGCTATTGAATAAATAGTGCTTTGGGTGTCTGAAGTAGTGTGCAAGTGGTCCGCTGGTCAGTGCGCTACCAATCTGCGAAGGTGGAGCAGTGGAATTCTGTCAGTTGAATGCCAGTCGCGTACATGGCTAAAATAAGTCAGCTATTTGGAGTCTGCTATGCAATGGTCAGAAGTGCTTGAAAACCCCTATCTTCGCAATTTACCCTTCAAGATCGAGTTGAACCAGTATGGGCAAGTGCTGATGTCGCCTGCCTCCAACTTGCATGGCAGTGTGCAGGCTAAAGTCACTTCGCTTTTTGACCAAAAGATGAAAAGCGGTGTGGTGATTACGGAGTGCTCTGTACAAACGCGTGACGGCGTAAGGGTGGCCGATGTGGCCTGGGCATCGGACGAATTTATCGCCCGGCACGGTACAGCCACCCCTTACTTGCAAGCACCGGAGCTATGCGTAGAGGTGGTGTCGCCGTCCAATACCAAATCAGAAATTGACTACAAAGTGTCGTTGTACTTCGCCCATGGAGCGCAAGAAGTATGGGTGGTCAGCCTGCAGAAAAAAGTCACCATCTATGTGGGCGGTTTGCCTGCGGCCAAGTCCAAATTTTTGCCGAAGTTCAAAGAGCTTTGAGAGCGTTGGATTGGCTAAGGGCGAAGGCGGACTTCCGGAACGCAGAGGGCGCGAAGGTTACGCAAAAGACGCAAAAAAAGAAAACAAAAAGACATCAAAAATTCTTGAAGTCAATTTGATTTTTTGAATTAATTTTGTATTTATTTTTTTCTCTCTCCCTTTTGCGTTCTCTGCGTAACCTTCGCGCCCTCTGCGTTCCGCAAGTCCGCCTTCGCCCCAAGCGGCACAGCCACCTAGCAGGTCAATGACCTACGGATACGCCTGTCCCTCTTCCGTCAAAATCGCCGCCAACGGCACATCATGCACCTCCGGCTCAAACGAGGGTACGTAGGCATGCGAGTAGGCCAGGCCGACCGTCACAGGTTTAGGCTGCAAAGAGGCCAGGGTGCGGTCATAAAAGCCGCCGCCGTAGCCCAGGCGGTAGCCGCCGGGGCCAAAGCCTACGCAGGGGACGAAGAGCAGGGTGGGCACCACTATTTCGGTGTCTTTGGGCTTGGGGATGCCGTAGGCGTCTTCTTCCATCGGGCAGCCGGGGTACCAGGCGTAGAAGGTGAGGGTTTTATGTACTTTGTCCACCACGGGCAGGCCTATTTTGCGTGGCGAGGTGGTGGTGCCGCTGACTTTGTTTTGCGCAGACTGGGTGATGGACGCTATAAAGCTGGTAGCTGCTTGCGCATCTGTTTGGTGGGCTAGAGGGCTGTCGGGGTCTGCATCGGGGTGCAAACCACCAAACCCGGACGACAGCGCGCCATCTTCTTGCCAGCGGTACAGCGCGGGCAGGGGGTCAAACTCGCCTTTGATCGGCCAATAGGCGCCAATCACCGCGTCGGGGCGGCCTACCAGCCAGATGCGCATCACCCTTTGTAACTGTTCGGCCCGCTGTAGGCGGTCGGGCATGTTCAGGCGTTCATCCACTAAACGCCTGCGGATTTGTGTTTTGTCCATAATCGGGGTATGCCCTTTGTATTGAAACCTATGATTCTAAAAATCAACCACTCACTCACCACGCTGATTCTGGCATGTTTAACCGCGTTTGCGCTGCCCCACGCCGCTACAGCCCAAAACCAGCGGGGCGATGATGCCATCAACGACATGGCCCAAGCCTTCAAACGTGGCGACAAGGCCCGCCTTACCGCCCTGCTGCCCCAGGTGCGCGGCCATGTGCTCGAAGCCCAGGCTGCCTATTGGGAGCTCAAAGCCCGGCTGGACGAGGCCAGCGCGCAAGATGTGCAAGACATGCTGGCCCGCTATGCAGGCAGCTACCATGAAGACCGCCTGCGCAACGACTGGCTATTGCAACTGGGCAAGCGCCGCGACTGGACCAGCTTTGCCGCTGAGTACCCCAAGTACCGCATGAACGATGACAAAGAAGTGCGCTGCTTTGCGCTCTTGGTGGAATCAGTGCAGACAGGCACCACCACCAAAGAGATGGCTGACGAGGTGCGCCGCAACTGGTACACCATCAAAGACGCTGACGACGGTTGCACCCAAGCGGCAGACCGCTTTTATGCCGACAAAAAACTCAGCGCGCTGGACGTGTGGCGCGAAGCCCGCATCAGCATGGAGGCCAACCGCCCCCGTGCTGCCACCAATGCGGTGCAAATTGTGTCGCCTGACGCATCCACCTTGGTAAGCGAGATCAACGCCAGCCCGCTTAAATTTCTTAATAGCCGCGCCACGGCCACAGGCAAAGAGCGCAAAGAGCTGGTCACCTTGGCCTTGGTCAAGCTGGCCACCAGCGACGCCGACAGCGCCGCCGCTGCGCTGGAGAATAAGTGGTCACCCATCCTCAGCGCCGAGGAGCGCAGCTGGGCCTGGGGCGTGATTGGCAAGCAAGCGGCGCTCAAACTGTCTGACCAAGCCAACAACTACTACGCCAACGCGCGCAACGAGCATTTGAACGACGACCTGCTGGGCTGGAAGGTGCGCGCCGCACTGCGCAGCAACGATGCGAGCAAAGGCTGGCCCACCGTGCTGGCGGCCATCAACGCCATGAGCGACGATGGCCGCAAAGACAGCACCTTTGTGTACTGGAAAGCCCGCGCGCTCAAAGGCACCGGCGCTGGCAGAGCCGCTGTGGGCGCAGATGCCTCTGCCACGCCACGCCCCGAGTTGGCAGAGGCGCAGGCCTTGCTTGAGAGCATCGCTTCGCCACGCGGCTTTTATGAAATGCTGGCCCTCGAAGAGTTGGGCCAGCGCATCATGGCTCCGCCGCGCCCCGATAGCGTGAGCGCGCAAGAGAAAGAAGGCGCTCGCCTGAACCCCGGCCTTAACCGCGCGCTGTACGCCATCACCATCGGCCTGCGCAGCGAGGGCGTGCGCGAGTGGAACTACAGCACCAACCTGCACACCAAAGGCGGTATGGCCGAGCGCGAGCTGCTGGCCGCCGCCGATTTCGCCTGCGAAAGGCAAGTGTGGGACCGCTGCATCAACACCAGCGAGCGCACCAAAGAAGGCATGGACACCGACCAGCGCTTTCCCATGCCCTTTAAAGACAACGTCGTGCGCCGCAGCCGCGAAATTGGCCTGGACCCCGCCTATGTCTACGGCCTGATCCGCCAAGAAAGCCGCTTCATCATGGATGCCCGCTCAGGCGTAGGTGCGTCCGGCCTCATGCAGGTCATGCCAGCGACTGCGCGCTGGACGGCCAAGAAGATTGGCATGGACGGTTTCAACATCACGCAGCTCAACGACCAGTCCACCAACATTGCTATTGGTACGGCGTATTTGAAGCTGGCGCTGGACGACTTTGCAGGCTCCATGCCGCTAGCTGCTGCAGCCTACAACGCAGGCCCCAGCCGCCCGCGTGCCTGGCGCAACGGCCCCCTGATGGAAGCAGCAGCCTGGGCCGAAAACGTGCCGTTTGCCGAGACCCGTGACTATGTGAAAAAAGTGCTGGCCAACACCACCATGTATGCTGCCATTTTGAGCGGACAGCCGCAAAGCCTCAAAGCCCGCCTGGGCAGCGTAGGGCCGCGTGAGGGCAGTGCACCTGAGGTGAACAAGGACTTGCCTTAGCGGTTTTGCAGGCTAATTTTTAAGGTAATTAGGCTGTAGGCCATCAGAATATCGCGGGAGAAGCTATGAAAATTATAGTACTAGGTGGATCAGGTTTTATCGGCAGGCATGTGTGTGAAAAGCTCGTTGCGGCGGGCCACGGTGTTACTGTGCCTACGCGTAACGCGAGCCAATGCAAACACCTGCAAATGCTGCCCGGCCTGGATTTGCTGCCCTGCAATGTGCACGACGCCGCGCAACTGGCAGCGGCGGTAGCAGGCCACGAGGTGCTGGTCAATCTGGTAGCTGTGCTGCATGGCAGTGAACAGCGCTTTGAGCAGGTGCATGTGCAATTGCCTCGCAATGTCGTAGCGGCTTGCAAAGCCGCCGCAGCCGGTGGCGTGATGCCGCGCATCGTGCATGTAAGTGCACTGGGCGCTGCGCTGGATGCACCGTCCCTTTACCAACGCAGTAAGGCCCGAGGCGAAGAGGTGATTTCTGGCAGTGGCTTGGACTTTGCCATACTGCGGCCCAGTGTAGTATTTGGCGCCGAGGACAAGCTGCTTAACCTCTTTGCCAGCCTGCAAAAAATAGCCCCCATCGTGCCTCTGGCAGGCGCTGACACCCAGTTTCAGCCCGTGTGGGTAGAAGATGTGGCGCAGGCGCTGGTGCTTTTGGCGACCGATAGTAGCTACAGTAATAATAGCTGCTCCCGCGATATTTCATTGGGCTACAGCCCGAAAACATCTATAAATAGGCCGATACAGCAGGCAATTTACGAAGCCTGCGGTCCCCAAGTGCTTTCCCTGCGCGATTTGTTCGCCATCGCAGGCCAGTGCGTCGGTGCCCAGCGCCCCATCTTGCCGCTGCCCATGCCGCTGGCACGTGTGCAAGCCTGGGTGATGGAGCATCTGCCTGGTGAGCCGCTGATGAGCCGCGACAACCTGCAATCCATGAAAGTACCCAACGTCGCCAGTGGCCGTTACCCGGGCTTGGCGGAGTTGGGCATTGTTGCCAGCAGCGTTTACGCCATAGCGCCCACCTACTTGACCGAGGCGCGCACCCTGGATGCGTACCGCAGGCAGGTTTAGTCAGTGTGAGTTGCGTCCAACGCAATAGTCAAGCCCGTTTTAAGCATCAATACGCAGCCATGACCATGACATGATCATGGGGTACACAGGAAGTCACCATGCAGCTTTATATTGGCAACAAAAACTACTCGTCTTGGTCCATGCGCCCGTGGGTCATGCTCACCAACGCCGGCATCGCCTTTGATGAGGTCATGCTGCGCTTCGATTCCTTCGCGCCCGGCTCGGCATTCAGAACTGCTATTGACAAAGTCAACCCCGTTGGGAAAGTGCCTTGTTTGATAGACGATGGTTTGGTGGTGTGGGACACCTTGGCCATCGCTGAATATGTGGCCGAAAAATACCCCGACAAAAAACTCTGGCCAGCCGACGCAAAAGACCGCGCCCGGGCGCGCAGCATTTGCGCCGAGATGCACAGCGGCTTTTCTGCTATGCGCAGCGCCTGCATGATGAACATTGAGGCCAGCCTGCCCAAGGCAGGCGCGCTGGCGATACGCGACCTGCCCGCGGTGCGCGCAGACGTAGCCCGTATAGAAACCATCTTCAGCGAGTTACTCAGCCAGCACGGCGGCCCCTACCTGTTTGGCAGCCAGTTCAGCATAGCCGACGCTTACTACGCCCCCGTGTGCATGCGCTTTAAAACCTATGCTCTCAGCCAGCGCTCAGACATCAACGCCTACGTGGAAAGCGTGCGCGCAGCAAAGGGTGTAGCCCAATGGATTGCGGCAGCATTGGTGGAAAACGACTTCCGTGATTTTGAAGAGCCGTACAGGTTAGAGCGCTGAGCTCGTCTTTTGCGCGCACCTTCTTGGGTAGCGCGGATATGGCCTTTGAGGATATCGCATCTGTTCAGCCCGCCAAGCCCGGGCAGGCTCACACCGGCTTGATGATCGAGTTGGGAATCAGGTCATTGTCAAACACCGCTTTGCGTTCCTTAAATTTCCAAACACCATCCTGCTGCACGATGCGGTCAATGTAGCGGCCTACGCTCAGTATCTGCGGCATGCTGTCACGCTGGGTGCGGATGACCGTGTAGCTGGACTCGGCTTGCACGGTGAGGTCGTCCACGCGGGTGATGCTGGGTGCGCCGCAGACATGGCGCTGGTAGTAGGGTGCGTGGTAAATGGTGTGGGAGACGGCGTACACCCGGTCGCGCAGCATGCCTTGGCTGGTCAGGTGCATGATGGACAGCGGCAAGCCGGCGTCAAAATTCTCGCGCGATTGCAGCTGGTACACGCCATCGGTGGTAAACAAGTCAGGCCAGGTGCTCAGGTCATTGCTGTCCAAAATGTGCGCATACTGGTGCTGCAAAGCGCAGACGGAGTGGTAAGTAGTGAAATCCATACGCTATTAGTTTAGTAGCTGCTCCCGCGATATTCTATTGGGCTGCAGGCTTAAATGGGTATAAAAAAAGGGCTAAAAAAGGGTTTAAACGCCCATTTGGTCACGCCAGTAGCCGTACATACCGCGAATCAGCGTTTCGGTCACGTTGTGGTTGGTGTTGTGCACGCCAGTGCCATCTTGCTCACTGATCGTGCGCGCCTCTTTGTTGGCGGCAAAAGCTTGCTGCACAAACTCAATCACCTCGCCATCGTCGGCGGATACAAAGCCTGCCGGGCCAAACAGATTGGCTTGGCGCAGGCGACGCTGGGTCATCTCCTCGGTGTCGTCCTCAAAGCCAAAATGGGTCCAGACAAAGTCAAACACACCCGGCTCCACGGGCTGGATATGTCTTGTGGACATGGAGTTGACCTGCTGCTGAATAATGAGGGTGGGGAACAAGGTCATCATCACCACGGTAGGGCCAGCGCCAGGGGCGCTTCCTGCGTCCCACCAGGCTTCGGGCACGATGTCCAGCAGGGCTTTGTCGTGCAGTTGCATGTTTTCTTTAAAGCTGGTAACGCCCTGCGTGACCGCGCTTGCGACGCCTTCGTTGCGCCGCGAGACCATGCAGGCGTGGCGGTGTTTGGCGTCCATCACCATCTGGCTTTGTTGGTCAGCGCGCCACAGGCCAAAGGTGACAAACCAGGTGTGCAGCAGGCCAGGGTGGTAAGGGTCTTTGATGTTCTCTTGCATCAGCTTCCAGTTGGCGGGAATGCGCTGGCGGTTAATGCCCAGTAGCTTGAGCGGTTTGTGGAACACTCGGTCAAAGTAGTGCAGCACATCGGGGCCCAAGTAGTCTTCAAAGCTCTCCACGCTGTGGTCAAACGACGCAAACACCACACCGCCGCGCCGCGCCACTTTCAGCTTGGTCAAGCCGTGGTCGCACAGGTTGAAATCTGCATCCATGCCCCCTTGTTTAGTTTTGCTGCCGTCGTTGTTAACGCGCTCTACACCATGACGAAACGTCAAGCCTGCCAAATCACCGTTGAG